>JAHEZC010000252.1 GCA_023251275.1 Parafilimonas sp.
AATTATGGTTTTATTGCCAGTCGTAAAACTGTGAAAACATTAAGCGATGAAAAAGGCATCATAAAAGATATGGGAAGTCAATCAGATCCTTTATACATTATTACATACACAGCACATAATACATCACTTTTTCCTTATAACCTGCCAAATCATTTTCAGGTTGACGGGAAAAGAATTGTTTTCAGCGGCAATATAAAAGAGATGCATTTGATGGAAGATGAGCACGGTGTATATTTTGAAATAAGCAGGATAAATTCTTTTCCATAAGGGAACGCAGAGGTCTGTAATTAATGAACATTTATTCTGCCGGTAAAAATTACCTGCTGCCGCCAGAGACCATGATTATATCATTAATTTTTTTCGCAGCTTCTATAAATAATTTTCTTTCTGTGTTGCCCGGGCAGCATTTTTCGAAAAATTGCGGTTCGTAATAAGATGGATTAACCAGCTTTGCTTTTGTGATGATCCATAAACGCGAAGTAGCACCGTCGTTGATTGTACAATTTTTAGTACCGTTGGTACAAAAGTCTTCACCATTATCTCCTTTTATTTTCCACACTTCATTTTTTTCGATGAATTGCAAGATACTATCACAGGATTCTTTTGAAACAACCACCGGGTTAATATTGCAGGATATAGCAGTAGTCTTATCAAGAGCGGGTTTGTACCTGACAAAATAATTGTAACCTGTCCACTCGTTTTTGTTGAGAGTAATAATATAGTAAGTAGCAGAACGCCCCCATGCATAATTTTCTGTAGCGTATGCAAGCACAATGTCATTCTTTTGCTGCAGTGAATTTAACACTGAATCATCAATAGCTTCCGCTCTTCCAAACTGATCAAATCCCTGCATAGAAATTTTCTGACTGTTGCTGCATGAGGTCAGTATAATGATCAAAATGAATAGTGGGAAAATTGTTTTCATGATATGTTTCTATAGGTTTCAAATATAAGTATTCTGAAAGATTTCCGGTTTGTGGTTGGTGGTTTGTAGTTTGTGGTTCACCTATTCAAATACTTCTTCAACAATTCAGCCATTTAACAATTCAACTAATCAACAATTCACGCATCCCACTCTTTATCTTTTCGGAAAACAGTTCCCTTGAATAAAGCCACAAGGTCGCCATTTTCTTTTTCAATTCTTACTTCATAAATTCCAATCCGGATGCTCACATTTTTTTCAAATGCAGTTGCAATGATTATATCTCCTGCATACAAAGGTTTTATATGAGAGATGGAAGTTTCTATAGAAACAGCCTGCCTGCCATGACTGTTAGATGCAAATGCCAGTGCACTGTCAGCAAATGAATAAGTAATACCGCCATGAGCTATTGCAAAGCCGTTGCACATTTCAGGGCGCACAGTCATTTTCAACTTACAAAAACCTTCCCGTTCTTCGAGGCGTTCAATACCGAGCCACTGGCTGAAGAGATCTTTAGCCATCATGTGATTGATGATTGACGTGACTTTCGATTGCATGCTATTATTTACTTTTTCATGTAGGTATTGAACCATTCAATCTGTTGTTCATACCTGAATTTCTGGTAGCTTGGAACTTTTATCCCGTGATTTTGATTGGGATAAATGATCAGTTTTGTCGGAACACCAAGCGATTTTAATGCCTGGTACATTTGTTCCGCCCCGACCGATGGCACATTAAAATCATTCTGGCATGCCATAAAAAGTGTGGGGGTTTTTATTTTATCCGCTTTAAAAAACGGGTACGAAACTTTCATCCACTTATCCAGGTTTTTCCAGGGCGGGCCGAGTTCATTTTCATATTGATTAATATATTCATCCACGCCGTACATGCTCAACTGCAACGCGCTGCCAGCCCCGCTGCATGCTGCTTTAAAACGTATATCGGTTGCGATGCTGTAATCTGTTAGGATTCCTCCGTAGCTCCATCCAAAGATGCCAATTCTGTCCGGGTCTGCAATACCCTGAGCTACGAGATAATCAACAGCGCCGAGAATATCTGCTACTTCTTTATTGCCCCAATCTCCATAGATAGCTCTTGTAAAATCATCGCCCCGGCCGGTGCTGCCACGATAATTTATCTGGGCTACTGCATAGCCTGCAGAGGCAACAGACTGTGCAATGAAATCAAATTCATAATCGTCCTGGCCCGTAGGCCCTCCATGAATATACATTACCAAGGGAAGTTTTTGCCCGACAACTGCGTTTGCCGGTTTGTATAACAATCCTGAAACAACAGTGCCGTCATTACTCTTACTTTTAAAACCTTCCACAGATGCAAGTTGCAAAGGCGCAAGAAATGAATCCTGCACATTTGTTAACCGCCGTGTATTACCATTTTCCAGGGCAAATACTTCAAACGGTAATTGCGGCTCACCCATCAACGCAGCCCAATTTCCGTTGGCAGGATTTAATTGCAGCTCTGCAAACATCCTGTCTCCTGTGCAGATCTTCGTCATATTTCCGGTATTTGCGTTAAACAAGACAACATTACTTTGCCTGTCATCTTCCATAAGTACGGCAATTGAGCTTCCATCCTTGTTCCACCGGAGATTTGAAACAGGCCTGTCAACAGGTTTGGATAATAACTTCGGAGTGCCGCCATCTTTAATAATGACAGCTAAAATATCTTCCCCATACATGGTAAAGTTTTCATTGCTGCTGCTTTGCAGGTATGCAATGTTTCTGCCATCAGGACTCCATTGCGGCTGATCGTCATGCCCTGCCCACGTGGTCAACTGCTTCATTGAGGCTCCCGGCTTTGCATCCATTACATAAATATCTGTATTCTCATTTTTATCGGGTTCAGCAGTGCGGTTACTTGCAAATGCAATCTGTTTCCCATCAGGACTCCACGCAGGCGAGATTTCATCGTATCTGCCTGATGTGAGCGTATCAATGTCTTGAGATTCGATGTCGAGCAAATAGAAATGGATGGCTCTGCGGTCAAGGTACCCGATATAATCTTCCTTGAAATGATAACGATCCATCACATAAGGCACCCGGATCTTTGATTTAGCGGTATCGGAAAAGTCCTGGTCTTTCATTACAAGCAGAACATTTTTGCCATCAGGACTCCATTCATAATCTTCGATTTCACCTTTTACATCAGTTATTTTTTTACCCTCTCCTCCACGCCTGTCAAGCAGCCACAACTGGTTGATATCTTTGTCATTCTCATCTTCGTCCTCATTTCCGGATTTTCGGGAAGACAGGAAAGAAAGATACTTACCGTCAGGACTCCATTTAGGAGAAGATTCATCTTCAGGACTATTGGTAAGCTGTACATTTCCCTTACCATCCCAGCTTATCATCCATATATCATCGTTGCGGTCATCTTTTGCAGTATCCACCGTACTTACTACGTACGCCACCCAATTGCCATCGGGTGACACCTGCACATCGCTTACATCCTGGAGTTTATATATATCAGAAGGATTGAGGGGGCGCTTATTTTGGGCATTTACTGAAATTGAAATACAAAGAATGAACAATGAGAGGGTAACATTTTTTTCCATAAAGAGATTTTAATATGAGATATTTTTTCAGACCGGCTGAGAAACTATATTGTTGTGTCAATTTTAAAATATTGCATAATTCGGGAGAAATAAGAATGTTGTCATTTATTCTGATTTTTCAGAAATTACAAGGGAATACTTTAAGAAATTACAAGACCTGTTTCATTTGAAAACATCTTTTTTTTATTAATAAACAAGGCGTCATTCCTACCGCCTTGCCTTTATAAACAAAATTACTTTCATGCTACCGCACGCAATGCTTTTTTCAAATAGACTTTAGCAAGATGCCTCCTGTATTCTTCCGATGCATAATGATCACTCAATACATTTACTCCTTGTAATGCAGCATCAGCCGCATCAGCAATGGACGCCTCATCCAAAGTATTCCCGGAAGCCGCTTGTTCAGCCCCATTGTCCCGGAAAGGGGTATCGGCCACACCTGTGAAAGCAACAGTTGTTCTTCCGTCTGCATGCCTCACAACTGCACAACCGACAAGGGCAAACCTTGAAGCAGGTTGCGGAAATTTAAGATACACAGTCCTGCTTCCATCTTCCGGTACAGGGACATGGATCGCCGTAATGATCTCACCATCCTGTAATGCTGTGCTAAACAACCCCTGGAAAAAACCTGCTGCCGGTATATCGCGGCTCTCTCCGCTGCCCTGCACTTTAATTGTGGCTTCTGCTGCGAGAACGAGTGCACCCCAATCGGCTGCAGGATCAGCATGCGCAAGGCTTCCGCCGATTGTTCCATAATTTCGGACCTGTACATCGCCGATCATGGATGCGCCTTCTGCAAAAAATGGAAGCTTATCTTTTATCAAATCACTGCTTGCGATTGCGGCATGGGTGGCAGCGGCTCCGATAATGATTATACCATTATCTTCTTTTATTCCTTTGAGAGACGAAATGCCTGCTATATCTACCAGCTTTGAAGGTTGGTTTAAACGAAGCTTCATTGCGGGTAAAAGGCTATGCCCACCTGCCAGGATCTTTCCATCGCTGCCTGATAAAACAGCAATGGCTTCTTCCACTGTTCCTGCTTTTTGATATTCAAATGAAACGGGTATCATACGATTGATAATTTTGAAATTAGAAATTGAAAATTTGCGATTAGTCCATCATCGCTCTCCACACCCTTTCAGATGTAAGCGGCATTCTGATGTCTTTTACTTTATGGCCGCCGCTCCACAACGCATCTATCACAGCGTTGACGACAGCGGGTGTTGACCCGATTGTTCCTGCCTCCCCTGCACCTTTTACACCAAGCGGATTATGCGGGCATGGTGTAACCTGGGTGGCTGTTTCAAACAAAGGAAAGTCATCAGCACGCGGCATGCAGTAATCCATATAAGAACCATTGGTAAGTTGCCCGTTCTCATCATATTCCGCTCCTTCAAACAGCGCTTGTCCAATGCCCTGTACAACACCGCCATGTATTTGTCCTTCCACGATCATGGGATTGATCACATTACCAACATCATCTACTGCAATAAAACGATTCAATTTTACTTTGCCTGTTTCTTTATCTATTTCGACAACTG
>JAHEZC010000253.1 GCA_023251275.1 Parafilimonas sp.
CGTTTCTATGTCCAGGATGCGGAAAGTATTTAAACAAACGGCACAATCCTGTATCGGCGGAAGTTTACCTTTCAAATGAACGTCTATAAACCGGGCATCATACCGTATTCTGAAATACCGCCAAAGGCCGGTTTTTGAATCTGTCACGGGGTAAACCAATTCAGGACTCTCATTGAGGTTTATACCATAAAATTTTTCCAGTATATTTTCATAGATCATGGAGCACTGGATAGCTTTCAGTCTATCGGTGGGTATGCCTTCGGGCAGCAGCAGGCATGTCTCTTCTTTATCGAGGAATAATTTCCTGAAATAATCGGAATAATAAAAAACCTGCTGTTTATACGGAACCGCCAGCGCAAAGCTGTTTTTTTCATGCTCGCCTACTGCCGGAAAAAGCGCCGTGCCAAGTAATTCCAGCATATCGGCATTTTCATCCAGCAAATGGAAATCTTCCACATAGTTTAATAAATCGGGCTCAGCTTCAAATTTTTTAATAAGATAATTGTAATAACCCGCTATTGTTTCTGAAACTGCCGGTAATTTTTCTTTGAGGAAATTGATAAACGGGAGAAATGAAATTTTGCTGCTGATTTCGGGCAGTCCTGCAATTAATTCGTGTTTTGCAGAAAGCATTTTTACTCCCGGAAGATGCTTCACAGATATTATTTCTTCAAGCATATCCATAGGTTTTAATATTAAGGAATATGGATAAAAGCGTTGTAAAATTAAACAATAAAATGAGGAAAATGCACCGTTAAAATTCAGCCGAAGAGAATAATTCGCGGAGTTCTATATACTATGCAACATTCAAATTTATTAACCAAGCAAGGCTTTACATTCTTTATACAGGCGTTCTTTATTTATTGCGGCGGTTCCTACTTGTTCACATACAAGGCCGCCTGCAATATTTGCAACCTCTGCGCTTAGCACAACATCTTTTGCAGAAGCATACACCAGCGACGCCACTCCAATTACCGTATCGCCTGCACCGCTTACGTCTGCAATATTTCGGACATGCGCGGGAATGATCCTGGAGAAATTTTCTTTTTGAATAAAAATACCTTTTTCAGAAAGCGTAATAATAGAAATATGATGCTTTATTATTTGGTGTAATTCATGATGAATATTATTAAGCGCCGGCAGATCAGCTTCATCAATCAATAAATTCAAAGCTTCTTTTACTTCATGCAAATTAGGCTTGAAAATATCTGCTTCTTTATAAGAAAAAAAATTTTTTCGTTTCGGATCCACGGCAGTAACAATATTATTCTCTTTGCATATTTCAATAATGCGTTTAATCAGTGTCTCTGAAAGCACACCCTTATTATAGTCCTCAAATATTACAACTGCAGGTTGGTATTGTTTTACAAATTCTTTAAAATTACTTACCAGGTGATCTTCATTTTCTTCAGAAATATAACCCGTGATTTCTGCATCGAGCCGCATCATTTGCTGGTTGCGGCTGATGATGCGTATTTTATTGGTAGTAATTCTTTTATTACTTCTAAGCATGTATTTCGTATCTATGTGCGCCTCCTGCATTAACCCCATCAGGATATCTGCATCCTCATCATCACCTGTAACGGAGAACAATGCAGTTTCTGCGCCGAGGGAGATCGTGTTTAATGCCACATTGCCTGCCCCGCCAATGCGGTATTCTTTTTTACTCAAGGCGACCACAGGCACAGGAGCTTCAGGAGAGATGCGTTCAACCTTTCCCCACCAGTAAGTATCAAGCATTACATCGCCTATTACAGCGACTCTCAGATTGGAAAAATCAGCGAACAGTTTATCGAAATCAGTCTTTAAAAAACTTTTAGTTATCTGCATCCGGCATCCCCGATGGTGTTTTTTTTCCTGCCACAGCCATGTAATAAAGCGGAATACCAATCAATACTATAATCAGCCCCGGCCAGGTATAAGTCGGTTTATATTTGATAAGTGATACGCAAAACGTGGCGGCTAATACAATATAAATAAACGGAAGTACGGGATAGCCAAAAGCTTTATAGGGCCTCGGCGCATGCGGCATCTTTTTACGTAAAATAAAAATGCCTGCAATAGTGAGTATATAAAACAGCATCACTACAAAAGATACATAATCGAGCAGGTCTCCATATTTGCCGCTCAGGCATAACAAAGATGCAACAACACATTGTATCCATAATCCATAAGCGGGAACAGATGCTTTGTTTAATTCACCTGTCTTCTTAAAGAATAAACCATCTTTTGCCATTGTGTAATATACTCTTGCTCCTGAAAGAATTAATCCATTGTTGCAACCGAAAGTTGAAATCATGATCAACACAGCAATTATATAAGTTCCTGCTTCACCGAAAATTTTATGTGCAGCAGCCACAGCAACCCGGTTCTCCGGAGCAAAAGCCAGTTCGCTTTTTGACAGGACTGCCACATACATCAGGTTGCATGAAATATAAATCACGCTTACTATCAAAGTACCCAGGAATAAACTGAGGCCGATGTTGCGTTGGGGATTTTTTATTTCTCCTGCGATGAAAGTAACATTGTTCCATGCATCGCTGCTGAAGATAGAGCCAACCAGCGCCGAAGCCATTGCACCCAACACAGCAAAGCCAGCCAGTTGAGACCATTCTGGTGCAGCAATATCACCAGTGCGTGATGAATGTTGCATCATTGTCCATGTATCACTCCAGTTGGCATTCCATATTTCTTTACTTGCAGCAAGCAGAAACCCAAAGATTATCAATCCAAAAAGTGCAATCAGTTTTGTGCTGGTAAAAATATTTTGTATCCATTTTGTTCCCTTCAGCCCTTTAGTATTTGTATAAGTGAGAAAAAGAATGATGATAATAGATACTACCTGTGCTGCGGAAATTTTCATAAAGCCAATATCTGCGATGATATTTTTTTCGCTTAAAGCAGGAACCAGGTAGGCAGCAAATTTTGAAAAGGCCACACCAACCGCGGCGATAGTACCGGTCTGAATTACCGCGAAAAGACTCCACCCGTATAAAAAACCTACCAATGGATTGAATGCCTGCTTAAGATAAACATATTGCCCGCCCGCTTTTGGAAACATGCCGCTTAACTCACCATAGCTCACTGCTGCGGTAATAGTCATAAACCCGGTTAATACCCAAGCAAAAATTAGCCATCCTGCAGAGCCAACATCTTTCAGCATATCTGCACTTACAATAAAAATTCCTGACCCGATCATGCTTCCTGCTACAATCATTGTTGCATCAAGTAAGCCCAATGTCGGCTTGAATGAAGGGTTGCTTTGCGGCATAATGATATGGTTTATTTATGTGAGATAAAAAAATCCCGTTATATTAAAACGGGATTTGAAGATAATAAAATAACAATATGAATTTTATTTTTTCTTTTCACTATTATGCTGCTCATTCAGCAAACGTACCACATCATTTGTTATGTTTCTGATGGTATCTTTATAATAGAGGTAATCATTTTCGCTTGATGCAAATACATACGCATAGCCCTTACTCCTGCAATAATTTTTTAAGAATTCCTCGATTTTATTCTTCACTTCCTGCAATTTCTGCATTGTAGTTGCCTGCATATCCTGCCCGAGCGCCTGTTCCTGGTCTCTGTAATCATTTTCCATCTTCGCCAATTGCTGGGTAAATTCGCTTTGCTCTGTTTGTGATAAATTAGGCCCTCTTTTATTAAACTCGTTCACTTTGCTCATATAATTCTCACGGAGTTTATTCAATTGTGCATTCATTTGATCCTGTTTTCCCGTAAGAAAAGTGCGTGCTTCTTTATAAAATTCGTAGCTGTTCTCGAGTGTATCGAGTTCAAAATATGCGATCTTAAACGAGTTGGCAGCAGCAGCATTAGCTTCTGTGATTTTATGCTTGTCAGAACTTATGTAGCTGTAATGCATATAATACAAATATGCTACTGCCGTTAGAAGTACAATGTTTGATATTATTAGAAATTTCTTCATGCAAAATATTTACGATTTGAAGGTATAAGAATTAGCAAAAATAAAATTGTTAAATCAGTTGTTTCATTATTTATGAAGTCATATATAATTGGGATAATTTAATTTATCTGTCTGAAAAAACAGATGAAAAGTAAAACAAAAAAGCAGGAAATAACGTGTTTCCTGCTTTTGGTTTATATACCAAAAATAATTCAAACAAACTATTATTCTTCTTCGTCAAAATTCATAGCCTCACGTGCCGTAGAAAGTAGTTCATATTCTTCCTTGCTGCCGACAATCATGTTTTCGAATTCACGCAATCCTGTACCTGCAGGTATAGGATGTCCTGTGATCACATTTTCCTTGAGACCGAGCATTTCATCACTCTTACCCTGGATTGCCGCAGAGCTTAAAACCTTTGTTGTTTCCTGGAATGATGCGGCAGATATCCAGCTTTGAACACCCAATGAAGCTTTGGTAATACCAAGCAGCACAGGCGTTGCTGTAGCAGGTTCTGCATCTCTTATGTCAATCAACTTCTTATCTGCACGGCGAAGAACAGAATTTTCCTCCCTTAATTCGCGAACGCTTATGATTTGTCCGGCCCTGATTTTTGAGCTTTCACCCGGATCGGTTACCACTTTCTTATCATAAATGCGGTCGTTCTCTTCAATAAATTCAAAGCGATCCACCAGATCTTCTTCAAGGAATTTGGTATCACCGGCATCTACTATTTCTACCTTCTTCATCATTTGACGAACGATCACTTCAATGTGTTTATCATTGATCTTCACACCTTGCAGGCGATATACTTCCTGTATTTCATTCACTACATATTCCTGAACCGCAAAAGGACCTTTGATAGTAAGAATATCCGCAGGAGAAATCTGGCCGTCAGACATGGCAGTACCGGCTTTTACAAAGTCCCCATCCTGCACCAAAATCTGCCTCGTGAGGGGTACAAGATATTTCTTTACAATACCATCTTTTGCTTCTACAATGATTTCCCTGTTGCCACGTTTTACATTACCGAAAGCGACTACACCGTCAATTTCACAAACTATTGCAGGATTACTCGGATTACGTGCTTCGAATAATTCT
>JAHEZC010000254.1 GCA_023251275.1 Parafilimonas sp.
CCCGGTCTTTTGACTTTCATACTTTACTTTTATTATTGCAACATGAAATTTCTCATTATCCGTTTTTCTTCCATTGGAGATATTGTATTGACGACACCTGCGATCCGTTGTTTGAAAAAACAAGTTGCAGGTGCAGAAATTCATTTTGTTACCAAGCTTTCTATGAAGGCTGTTACGATTGCCAATCCGTATATTGATAAATTTCATTACCTCGATAAAAACCTTGATGCCCTGATCAATGAACTGAAAAAAGAGAAATTCGATTATGTTATTGATCTGCATAAAAATTTCCGGTCGTATAAAATTCGACGGCGACTTCATGCCAAAGTTCTTTCTTATAAGAAATTAACGCTGCAAAAATTTTTGCTGACTCAATTCGGCATTAATGTGATGCCGGGCATACACATTTCCCAACGCTGCATTCAATCTTTGCAATCTTTGCATGTATATGATGACGGCGAAGGATTGGATTATTTTATTCCGTCAACTGAAAGAGTAAAAGATTCTGATTTGCCTGCATCTCACTTATTTGGGTTTATTGCAGTTGTTATCGGCGGTACTTATCATACAAAAAAACTTCCTGCAGATAAATTGCGGCAATTATGCTCAATGATTCAATTTCCATTGGTATTGGTCGGCGGCAAAGAAGATGCAGAAGAAGGAAATGCGATTGCTGCAATTGACGATGTAAAAATATACAATGCATGCGGAAAATTCAGTTTAAATGAATCTGCCGATATTGTGCGTAGTTCCCGCTGTGTGATCTCTCACGATACAGGACTGCAATATATTGCCTGCGCATTTCAGAAGCCTGTTTTTGCCGTCTGGGGCGGCACTTCGCCAAAACTTGATGTGGAACCGTATTACGGAACAAAACATTCTTCCTTGCACAAAAATTTTATGGTCTATGGATTGCGGTGTCAGCCATGCTCCAATTACGGAACAAAGCAATGCCCGCTCGGACATTTCAAATGCATGAAATTGCAGGACGTTGCTGCTATTGCGCAGAACATTTCGGCCCTTTTAAAATAAAATAAAGAAGATTTAGTTGTAGCTTTAATTGATATAAAATTAAAGTGCATGGTAAAAAAATTTTATCTCGTACCAGGTCTCATCCTGTTTGTTGTAAATTGTTTTTCACAAAGCGATAAAGATACATCTATCCATAAAACAGCGATGGCAGTTTGTAGCTGTCTTGAAATAAACAATATTGATACGATATCAACGGATGACGAAATGCAGCAGGTATTTTTCAAATGCATAATGGACTCCGCAAGTGAAAAGATTGCCGATGTCATGTTAGGCGGAACAGTTACTAATCCTGAAACTGTCGCAGAAGATTTCGGGACCAGGCTGGCAGTTGAAATGTTGAATTCAGGTTGCAAGCCATTTGTACAAATGTCATTAAAACTGGGAAAAAATTCATCAAATTCTGCTAACAAATCAAACTTGATAAAAACTGCTGAAGGTGAAGTAATAAAAGTTGAGGAAAGAGATTTTTTATATATCTCCATGAAAACTGTTGCAGGGCGTGAAATATCGCTTATCTATATGTCTTATGTTCCGGGATCGGATGAATGGATAAAAAATCCTGCTATGCTGGAACATAAAAAAGTATCGGTAAAATGGATAGAAACAGAAACTTATCAACCCAAATTGAAAGAGTTTGTAAACATCAGGGAAATAAAAGAGCTTCATATTGAATGACTGTCATTTTTTATACCCCAGGATATATTCCGGAATTTTTTTTACAAAGTATTGGACAATTTTTTTCAGGCTTTTCCGGCTAAGAAGCATATAGCAAAAAATAGTTCAGAAATATTATTTCAGTTTTACGATTTTCGTTTAATATTTCAGGTATTGACTTCTTATTAATAGCTGCTGTCTTATTCCTTTTTAAATCAATCTGAATAATCAATGCGGTTAGAATTTTCTTATAATAAAAAGAAAGTATTGCAGGCGCTACGTTATCATTTTATATGGCAGCCTGAGATCAGGATTCTGCTTGTTTTAATTATTGTGTTTGATGTGGTATCCGCGGTATTATTTTATGCTGGCAAGATAAGGCCTGAACCTTTTTTGCTCGGTTCGTGCATCTGGTTATTTTTTATTATATCATTCTGGTTTATTCTGCCGGGAAATATTTACAGGCGTGCCGCAACTTTTAGAGATACATTCACCATTTTTTTTGAAGACCGTTTTGTGAGACTTGCAAATGAGCGGGGCTACGTAGATTGGGAATGGCGCCAGTTCACAAAATTTGCCGAGAGTCCTTATTTCTTCCACCTGTATTTTTCTGCGAAATCTTTTTTTCTTGTTCCCAAAGATGATATGAGTGATGAATTTAAATATGATCTGCGATTACTCCTGAGCGATAAAATAATAAGAAACCGTAAATAACTTAAAGATCTTTTTCCATTTCATAATGCGGAATAGTAACTTCCATGAACTCATTCCCTGCTTTTTTATAGCCCAGTTTTTCATAAAACCCAATGGCTGTTTTACGGGCATGCATCATTAGTTTTTTATAGCCGCGGTCACGTGCAATATTTTCTGCAAACTGCATCAGTACACGGCCGATACCTTTTCCCTGAAGACCCGATATAACTGCCATTTGCCTTAATTGTACCATATATTTATCTTTTGGCACCAGCATACAACACCCCTCGAGTTTATCATCATCAAAACAGCCAATCAAAATATTGTTTTTTTCTTCTTCAAGTTCTTTTTCTGTAAATGACATACCCAGAGGTTTTCGCAGCAAATGCAACCGCAGGTCTATCATTTTCCGGTATTCTTTTGAGCCGTGTTCAATAATTATTATGGCCATACAGGGATTTTACGGTTTCAATATACCAATCATTTTTCAAAAATCTATGCTTTCAGGTGCAAAATCTTACAGTTTTTGCTTTAAAGGGCTTTTCTGCAAACAAAAAAATGGGAACTTATTGCTTATTGCCCAAATACTATATTTTTGCGGTTGTAACAAAACTTTAAAACAATGTCAGACATCGCTACAAGAGTTAAAAAAATCATTGTTGACAAATTAGGCGTAGATGAAGCAGAAGTAACCAATGAAGCTTCCTTCACTAACGATTTGGGCGCCGATTCTTTGGACACTGTTGAATTGATTATGGAATTTGAAAAAGAATTCAATATTTCTATTCCTGATGAACAGGCTGAAACTATTACCACCGTGGGTCAGGCTGTTACTTACCTGGAAGAACATGCAAAGTAATCAATAGCCCGGCTATGAAAATATCCTTAATCCGCCCGACGGAAGCATATTTGCCTACGTAGGCGGATTTATCACATTCAATACAGGCTGCAATATGGAGTTAAACAGGGTAGTTGTCACTGGTATAGGTGCGATCACGCCATTGGGCAATAATTTAAATGATTATTGGAGTGGCCTGGTTAATGGTGTATCCGGGGCTGATTATATTACCCAGTTTGATGCTTCTAAATTTAAAACCAGGTTTGCCTGTGAAGTAAAAGGCTTTGATCCCACACGATTTCTGGAGAAAAAAGAAGCAAGAAAAATTGATCGGTTCACGCAGTTTGCGCTGGTTGTAAGCGATGAGGCGTTAGCTGATGCAGGCTTAAGCAAGGAAACTGTTAATCCTGACAGGGTAGGTGTTGTATTCGGCAGTGGCATTGGAGGGTTGATTACTTTCCAGCAGGAGGTGGTAGATTTTGCCCGCGGAGACGGGACGCCTCGTTTTAATCCCTTCTTTATTCCAAAAATGATTCTGGATATCGCTGCCGGTCAAATTTCTATGCGCCATAATTTGCGCGGACCAAACTTTGCCGTCGTAAGCGCCTGTGCTACCAGTACCAATGCCATTTTTGAAGCATTTAATTTATTAAGATTAGGTAAGGCTGATATCATTCTTACAGGCGGAAGCGAAGCAGTTATCAGTGAAGCGGGGGTAGGTGGTTTTAACGCGATGAGGGCTATGAGCGAACGCAATGACGATCCTAAAACTGCCAGCCGCCCTTATGATAAAGACCGTGACGGTTTTGTAATGGGCGAAGCTGCCGGTATTTTGGTCCTGGAAACCCTTGATCATGCACTTGCACGTAATGCCAGAATTTATTGTGAACTTGCAGGTGGCGGGGCTACAGCAGATGCTTTTCATATCACTGCTCCGCATCCAGAAGGGCTTGGTGCCCGTAATGTGATGCGAGCCGCTTTAAGTGATGCAGGTATGCAGCCTGGTGATATTGATTATATAAACACGCATGGCACGTCAACTCCGCTGGGGGATGGGGCAGAAATAAAAGCTATCCTGAACGTATTCGGAGATCATGCTTATAACCTTAACATAAGCGCCACCAAATCTATGACTGGGCATTGTTTGGGTGCGGCAGGCGTAATTGAAGCCATTGCAGGAATTATGAGTGTTGTGCATGATATTGTGCCGCCAACCATTAATCACTTCACAGACGATCCGGATCTGGATCCAAAGCTCAACTTCACTTTTAATAAAGCAGAGAAACGTACCGTAAGAGCTGCACTAAGCAATACTTTTGGATTTGGCGGACATAATGCCTGCGTAATTGTAAAAAAATATGTAGCTTGAATTTGTGAGTCTAATCAGAAGAATTTTAAATCAATCGGCAAAGCCATCGCCTGAAAAACAACTTCAGAATGTGCTCGGTATAAAGCCGGGTAACCTTTCACTTTATCAAACTGCATTAAATCATCGTTCCATAAAAGAAGGCGCAGATGAAAATAATGAACGCCTCGAATACCTGGGCGATGCTGTGTTAAGTGCTGTAATAGCCGCTTATTTATTTAAGCGGTATCCTTACAAGGGCGAAGGATTTCTTACCGAAATGCGGAGCAAAATGGTAAACCGGCAGCAATTAAATGAAATTGCTATGAAAATGGGGCTAAAGAAACTCACACAATATAATAAGTTTGACAATGCTTTAAAGGCCAGCCAGATTTTTGGTAATACATTGGAAGCAGTTGTTGGAGCTATATATCTTGATAAAGGCTATA
>JAHEZC010000255.1:0-3494 GCA_023251275.1 Parafilimonas sp.
AGTTGGGAGAAATTATTGACATGGGTGTTGAGCTTAGCATTGTACAAAAAAGCGGAAGCTGGTTCAGCTATGATAGTAATAAGCTTGGCCAGGGCCGCGAGGCAGTCAAGGATTTGCTGCGTGACAATCCTGAGCTGGCCAATGAAATTGAAAAAAAGATAAGAGCGAAGATTAATGAGGAGAGTGGCGGCTGATGTTTAAATTTTAATGGAAATCTATATAAAAGCTACTGCAACAAAAGCAATAGCTTTTTTTGAAATAAGCTATTTGGAATCATACTTCTGCAAACAAAGAACAGTCATATTAATTGGGCGATGGATTTTGCAATGGTTAATCAGGAAATAAAAAGTCCTTGCCATTTATTACCGGAACCTGAGCCTGATATGGGTTTCATCAATTTTCTGTGAACATTTAATAAACATTGAACCGGATCAATTAGCTTTCGTAATTTTATTCTCTTCAAACTAAACAATGTGAAATATTTTTTTTGCATCAATATCGGTATCCTTTTATTTTATTTGACTCCGGCGCAAACAGTACAGCAACTGGAGGCCGCACGCATTCATTTACCCAACGGATGGAGCCTTACTCCCGTGGGAATTTCATTGCCGTTGGGTGATCTGCCTTTGAATATTGCCGTTTCTCCTTCAAAAAAATATATTGCAGTTACCAATAACGGACAGAGTACGCAAACTATCCAACTGATAAATCCCAGGCAAAATAAGATTTTAGACAATATTGAAATTCCTGCAAGCTGGCTCGGGCTGAAGTTCAGCGGGGATGAAAAATTTCTATATGCATCAGGCGGCAATGATAACCGGATATTGAAATATGCTTTGCGGTATAACAAACTCATTCTTAACGACAGTATTAAACTTGGTGAAAAGTGGCCAGTAAAAATCTCCCCCGCAGGAATAGATATTGATGATACAAAACAAACGATGTATATTGTTACGAAAGAAAACAACAGCTTATATACTATTGACCTGAAAACTAAAAAAATTGATTCACTGCAATTAGACGCAGAAGCTTATACCTGTTTATTATCACCTGATAAAAAAGAATTATACATTTCACTTTGGGGCGGCGATAAAATTCTTGTTTACAACACACTGCAACAAAAAGTGATTGATGATATAGCAGTCGGGGATAATCCCAACGATATTTGCTTAACAAAAAGCGGGAAATATCTTTTTGTTGCCAATGCCAACGACAATTCTGTTTCTGTGATTGATATAAAACAACGCAAGGTTTTAGAAACATTGAATGCGGCCTTATATCCTGATGCTCCGAGTGGCTCCACTACCAATAGCGTTGCCTTAAGTGATGATGATGAAACCTTGTATATAGCAAACGCGGATAATAATTGCCTGGCGGTTTATGATGTCAGTGAGGCTGGGAAAAGCAAAAGCAAAGGATTTATTCCTGTTGGCTGGTATCCCACCTGTGTAAGGGTAATCGGCGAAAAAATATTTGTTGCCAATGGCAAAGGATTCACTTCAATGGCTAACCCGTATGGTCCCAATCCTTATGGCAAAAATTCAGGCTTAGGTTTTCAAAAAGGGGATACTTCCAAAACGCATGAAGTGCAGTATATCGGTGGATTGTTTAAAGGGACACTAAGTATTTTTCGGACTCCGACTTCTTCCCAACTTGGAGAATATTCCCAGCTTGTTTACCAAAACACACCGTATCATAAAGACCAAGAACTTATTTCTCAGGGCGAACAGGGCAATCCTGTTCCGATGAAAATCGGCGATCCATCTCCGATCAAACATGTTTTCTATATCATCAAGGAAAACAGGACCTATGACCAGGTGCTTGGTGATATGCCTGAAGGTAATGGTGATCCCAACCTTGTTTTATTCGGAGAAAAAGTGACCCCCAATCAACATGCACTTGCAAGAGAATTTGTAATGCTCGATAATTTTTATGTAAATGCAGAAGTAAGCGCAGACGGTCATAACTGGAGCATGGGTGGTTATGCAACAGATTACATGGAAAAAACCTGGCCAACAAGTTATGGGGGAAGAGGGGGAAACTATGACGGCGAAGGTAACCGTGCCATTGCAAATAATAAAGGCGGTTTTATATGGGATCATTGTGCAGGAGCTGGTGTAAGCTACAGAACCTATGGTGAATTTGCTGATGATTACAAACCAAATATCCCGGTACTGAAAGATCACTATTGTCCTTATTATACAAGTTGGGATCAGACCGTTCGTGATACCATAAGAGTGGGGCAGTGGAAAAGAGATTTTGATTCGCTTGTTGCTGCGAATGCTCTGCCGCAGTTGAGTACTTTGCGGATCATCAACGATCACACTGAAGGTTTAAATAAGGGACGTCCCACCCCTATTGCACACTGCGCAGATAATGACCTTGCAGTAGGGATGTTTGTAGATTACCTCAGTAAAAGCCCTGTATGGAAAGAAAGTGTGGTATTCATCCTGGAAGATGATGCGCAGGATGGCCCCGACCATGTGGACGCACACAGAAGCGCTGCTTACATTGCAGGTGGTTATGTGAAAAGGCATTTTGTTGATCATACTATGTATTCCACGATGTCTGTACTCCGCACAATAGAACTTATTCTTGGCATTCCTCCCATGAGCCAGTACGATGCGGCTGCAACCCCCATGTGGCGTTGTTTTTCTTCTTCGCCTGATCTTACGACTTTTCAGACCAGGCCTCTTCAAGTGGATATTAATGAAAAAAACACTGTTGAAAATACCTGGCAGCGGAAGAGCGAAACTTTTGATTTTACAAAAGAAGACATGGCACCTGATGACGAATTCAGTGAAATAATATGGAAATCAGTAAAAGGAGAACATTCGGTAATGCCTGCACCTAAAAGGGCAGCATTTGTAAAAGTGAGTGAAACAAAAGAAGATGATGATTGATATGGGTTATCTCTGCCGGTTTTAATCATCGCAACTATACTGCATTCTTCACGGTTAGATACGCTGATGAATAAAAATATTCAGATCACATCAAGACACTTCCCTCAGCTCATCCCATCTTGAAGTGTATCTTGGTGAACGAAGTTCCTGCCGCATTTTCCAGTTACGCTTCAGTCCGCTTGCAACATATTTTACTGCATCATCCCGCATGCTGAAGTTGATATTGTCAACTGCTTCCATCAATAGTCTTTGTTGATTTTTTGATTCACTCAGAAACAGGTTGCCCTGTATGGATTCATCAGGCACAATACCCGCCAGTGTAACACCCGCCTTCAAATAACGGGAACCTTTTTTAAATAACTGTTCTACCATAGGCACGGCATATTGCAGCAGTTCATTGGTGTGTGAAGTGGCTTTGGGTAAACGAAAATGGTTGTGATGCAATTGCGGATTGTACTGGTATTGATTGTTGTCGTAATCATTGGTCACCACGAAAACATCAATAAATTTCGCTGCGCAATATTGCCGGCGCAGTTTTTCCGCAGCTCTTGAAGTATAGGTAGCAACGGCCTCTTTCAGGTATTTCAATTC
>JAHEZC010000255.1:3504-4929 GCA_023251275.1 Parafilimonas sp.
GTAGTAGCGATCATTTTTTTATTATTGAGCGGGTCTTTCATTTGAATGCAGGGATAGCCTTTCAGCTCTTTGATCAATCTTACGCCAACTACACCGCCTATATGTTTGTGCGCCCAGCCTTCTCCCATATTGCGCAACTGCAATGCATCATGAATAAACCAGTGTTCCTTTAATTTTCTGGCATAGCGACTGCCCACGCCCCACAAATCGCTCACATCTGTTTTCTTAAGCGCATCTGCAATTTTTTCATTGGTATCGAGCACCATCACGCAATCAGTCCCCTGCTTGTCTTTTTTTGCCATTCGGTTCGCAAGCTTTGCCAAAACTTTAGTTGGCGCCACCCCGACTGAAACTTTTATACCTGTCCACAATTCTGTGGTCTCTTTTATTTCTTTTGCAGCATGATGCAATTGGTCATCGGGCACCATGCCGAGATCAAGAAAAGCTTCATCCACAGAATATACTTCCACATTATTCTCACCAACCATTTCACGAAGAGTGTCCATTACCCTGCGGCTCAGATCGCCATAGAGATTGTAGTTACTTGAAAAGACAACCACGCCATTCTTTTCAATCACTTCTTTATTTTGATAATAAGGCGCGGCCATACCAACGCCTATTTTTTTTGCTTCATCCGTTCTCGAGACAATGCAACCGTCATTATTGCTCAGTACAACTACAGGTTTTTCCCAGATATCGGGCCTGAAGACTCTTTCGCATGAACAATAAAAACTATTGCAATCAACTATTGCTTTCATATATTACGAATGAAATTGAATCATCCAAACAATTCTCCCTGTTTTGTTTCCACAGGCAAATTCTGAAAAGTGAAGGATTCAACTTTTTGATATCCTTTATCTCCTGTTCTTCGTTTCAGCAACAACATACTGCCGGCGATAAAACGGCCGGTAAAACTTTTATGCTCATATTCCAGCCATGCTTTTTCATATTGCCAGGGCAGAAGTTTACGTGCAACAATAAACTGCGGTTCTGTAATAAACCAGGGTTTGTTGTCATTATTTATTTTCATCAATGCCTGGGCCTGGCGTACTGCTTTTACAGTGTTTACTATCGGTATTTTGCTCAGCACATTTATATAAACAGTGTGCGTCGGAAAACTGCCAAAGTTTTTCAATTCCACTTTGAATGCGGGCAAGCCCATTGCTATCATCCGTAAACGGGTTGTAATGCGCTGTTCCATCATTTCGTACTGAAGAAATTTTGCAATGGTAATATGCGGCTTTGTGTGCAATGCAACAGGGCAGTCAAACTTTTCCGAAAATTCTTTTTTTATATTCATGATGCGGTTCCACAATTCTTCATGCGGCTGCAATACGAGCAGGAATTCGCATTCACGATAGCCAGGCATTGCTGATATTTTATTTTCCATAGTATTAAGTTAAACAAATTCTGTTGAGAAAAACC
>JAHEZC010000256.1:0-2343 GCA_023251275.1 Parafilimonas sp.
CCCGCAGATATACAGCCGAATTGATCAGGAAAAACTTTATCGGGCCGGGCATTGATGTTCCGGCTCCTGACTATGGTACAGGCGAACGGGAAATGGCATGGATAGTGGATACGTATGAAAGTATGAAGCCTGGTGAAATTGATGGAATTGCCAGCGTAACAGGCAAGCCGCTCACGCAAGGCGGTGTAAGGGGCAGGAAGGAAGCAACCGGTCTTGGTGTTTTCTTCGGCGTAAGAGAAATATGCAATATGCCGGATGTAATGAAAGAATTGGGCATGGATACGGGAGTGAAAGGCAAGACTGTCGTGATTCAGGGGCTCGGGAATGTGGGATACTACTCTGCCAAATATTTCCGTGAAAACGGCGCTAAAATAATTGCCATATCGGAATATGAGGGAGCAATTTATAAAGAGAGCGGTTTACATGAAGATGAAGTATTCCAACATAGGAAAAGTACAGGTGCTATTTTCAATTTTCCCGGCGCAACCAATCTTGCAAAAGGGAGCGATGCACTGGAACATGAATGTGATATTTTAATTCCAGCCGCACTGGAGAATGTTATTAATATTAATAATGCAGAAAGGATAAAGGCAAAGATAATCGGTGAAGCTGCCAATGGCCCTTTGACACCTGAGGCGGATGAAATTCTTTCAAAAAAAGGAACACTTATCATACCCGATATGTATTTGAATGCAGGCGGCGTTACCGTTTCCTATTTTGAATGGCTGAAAAACCTCAGCCATGTACGGTATGGCAGGCTGGAAAAACGCTTTACAGAAAATCTGAATAAGCATATCATCGGGCAGATAGAAGAATTGACAGGTAAGCACATTGACAGTCGCGAAAAGGAATTTATTGAACATGGCCCCGATGAAGTTGACCTGGTGCATAGCGGCCTTGAGCAAACTATGATTGAGGCCACGCATGAAATTATGAAATGCTGGAAAGCGAATGCAGAAATACCTGATATGCGCACTGCTGCTTATATTGTAGCAATAAATAAAGTAGGCACTTCTTATGCAGAGCTTGGCATTTTTCCATAGACGACAGGTACACATGAGAAAAACAAAGCCGGTAATTATTTTATTGCCGGCTTTTTAATTTAAAGACTGTTTAGCTTATTATTTTCCCGGGGGAGCTTTCCGCATATTGGGGAATTGCCTTAGATTATACGGAGAATTTTGCCGCGGTTCCGCTGCTTTTATATCAACTATTTCCACATCAAAAATAAGATTGGAGTAAGCAGGAATTTCTCCCGCAGGCTGGCCGCCATAACCGAGCATTGCTGGTACAAAAATTTTCCCTTTCCCGCCTTTTGCAAAATAGGGGAGCCCCTCATTCCACGCATTCATTACCGGCTGTTCGCCAGGGCCAACCTTTATGGGATCAGTATGACCTTTACTGGTGTCAAAATTTGTGTCAAACACTTTTCCGTTAGATTGGAGGTAACCTTTATATTTAACATAAGCCACTTTATTGCTGTCCAGCTTTACAGCAGTATCGCCGGGGTTTTCCACTAATACAAAAGCGCCACCTTTTGTTTTTTGGGCTTTAATATTATTTTTTGCCAGGTAATCTTCCACTGATTTTATTTCCCTTTCTTTTTCCAGTTCCTGTTCTTTTTGAAAATCTGCCATCACGTCATTCTCATTATTAAACGCCTTTAATATTTTCAGTTTTCCGTTTATCTGTTCTCCGCGCTTAAACATATTATTATAGTCCTGTATCATTTTCTTGTTTTTCAGGCTGTCAATGCTGAGTATAAATTCCACGCTGTCTCCGACACTGCATTTGGGAATAATTTCCATAAATGAATACACACTTCTGAAGCCTGTATCTATTTTGGAGTAGCCTGGTATTTTCCCGAATGTTGAATTGATGAGAGAGTCTTTTGGTGATAAAGTGTATGCAATATCAAATTTTATGATCTGGCCTGGTTTCAGTTTTTCAGTGCCTTTCCCGGGAATTATTTTATACACCAATCCCGATGGTGTTTTACTGTAGTTGACGTTACAGGATAACAATGCTGCAAATAACACAATGACTCCTCCGGTAACCAAGATTGACTGTTTCATTTTTTATTTATTGTAATTGTTTTTCGAATTGTTTTAAAACCTGTTTGAATTTTAAAATATTATTTTCAAAGCTTTCGTCACTTCTGCCGCCTGCCGCATTTTTGTGCCCTCCTCCTTCGAAGAAATTACGTGCAAATACATTCACATCAAATTCACCTTTACTCCTGAAACTCCATTTGCGTTCATCCATCCGGTCAATCAGCAATGCCCCGAATTTTATTCCTTCAATCATTAACAGATAGTTTACTAACCCTTCCGTATCTCCTGT
>JAHEZC010000256.1:2385-4900 GCA_023251275.1 Parafilimonas sp.
CGATGAAGCAATGCATTTCCAAAAAAACGCAAACGGTTTTCCCTGAAATTATCGTAAATATTATCGTAAATAGCGCTATGATTGATATCGAATTCCATTAGCGCAGCAACTGCCCTGTGCACTGAAGGTGTTGTGGAAGAAAATCGAAATGAGCCGGTATCTGTCATAATACCCGTATATAAACACGCAGCTATTGCTTTGTCGAGCTTATCAGCATGCGGGGATTCCATAATAAAATCATAGACCAGTTCACTGGTGGAGCTTTTGCCTGTATCACTTATGCCGTAGTCAAATAATTCTTCCTGCGGAAATTCATGATGGTCAATCAAAACCTTGATGCATTTTGCATCTGTCAATACCTGCTCCATTCCTTTTGTACGATGCATGATATTAAAATCGAGGCAGAACAGTATCATTGTTTCGTGGATCACCTGAATGCATTTCTCTTTATTTTTTTCAAAATCCATTACAGCAGAACAGCCCGGCATCCAGTTTAAAAAACCGGCCCAGTTGGTTGGAGAAACTGCAGTAACAGCATGTCCTGTATTCTGCAGAAAATGATACAATGCCAGCAGGGCGCCCATTGCATCTCCATCAGGTTTTTGATGTGTGGTAACAACAATTTTCCGGGGCTGTGCCAATAATTGATAAATGCCTGTGACAGGTTTCATGGAATGGCGGCAAAATTGAGGTTTTACAATCAATCAGGCAAATGAATTTATATAAGCAGCAGTACAAAGAAACCCGACAAGTTATAAAACCCGGAAAATTCAACTGGCAGACATCGCTATTCGTGCTTCTATCGCTTACATTTGCCTCAAAATTAAGTATGGGTAATCTGACTTTTACAATGATAAAGCCTGATGCAACCGCCAAAGGCTACACCGGCGCTATTTTGGACTGCATGATAAAGGGAGGTTTTACTATAAAAGCAATGAAATGGACCAGGTTGACACAAGAGCAAGCCGGCGATTTTTATGCGGTGCACAAACAACGTCCGTTTTATGATGAGTTGGTAAAATTTATGAGCAGCGGGCCGATTATAGCTGGAATTCTTGAAAAAGAAAATGCTGTAGCTGACTTCAGGAACCTCATCGGTGCTACCGACCCGGCAAAAGCAGCAGAAGGTACTATCCGGAAACAATTTGCTTCTTCAATAGGAGAAAATGCAGTACATGGAAGCGATAGTGACGAAAATGCAGTTATTGAAACAGATTTTTTCTTTTCAAAGCTGGAAAGGTTTTAGCGTATTCGCTAAATCAATACTGCCACAACATTTTGAACCGGCCGGATTGTATAACCTTTTTTCCTCAAAAGGTTGAGTAACCCTTTTTCGCCGCCTAAATGCCCTGCCCCAACAGCTATTAAGATTTTTTTCCCTTTGACTATTGAGGGAAATTGCTCCGCCCAGTTTGCATTTCGCCGGTCTATCATTACATCTTGCATTTCGCTGATCGCAGTATCTGATTGTAATGAGTAATCGAGTAAACCTTCAATATCCTGCTCTTTGTACAGGCGAACCATTTCATTCATTTGTTTTTTGTATGTTTCAAAACTGTCAACACTCTTCAACAACTCTTTAGCCTGCATGGAGTAGGGAAAATTCTCCAGAACTGATACCTGGAAAGCGACCGTTTCGAGCCCCTTTATCTCTTTGCGATATTGACGCGACTCCTGCATAATGTTCATTTCCATGCCATCTAACTGCGGGCAGGCAAGCATAGCCTGATCCACGAGTGCTGATATAAGCAAGGGCTGCATACTGCTCATAAAATTGAATTCCAATGACAGGCCACGGCCATTAAAAAAATCCTTTATACGCTCATACTCTTCCGGCTTGTAAAGATCCCGAAGCGAAGTATCATTCTTCATTTTACCCTGCATAGCTCCGCTGAACAATTCACTCATATTATCCAGGTCTATTTCAAAATAGATTTCATCAACATTTTTAATTATTTTTTTAAGACTATCGCCAAGCATAGCATCATCGGGGCAAAGCAGGTGCATTGTTCCAAAAATATAAGCAGGCTTTTCCATACCATTACCCGATATTTCCCACAATAGACTTTTATTGGTGCTCATAGTAGGAAAATGATGATCTTCTATGCATGAAATGAGTGCCAAACCCGCGATGGTTAAACAAAATTTTAGAATCATTATAAATTAAATATGTAATGTAAAAAAAAGAATCTTCAGTTGCCTAAAATTGTTAAATTTAAAATTCAATTATAATTTCCGGGCACAATATTGTTGGCATGGTTTTTTCGATTGTATCTTTGTTTTTTAAGGGTTTAGGGTTGAAAAAAGGGGCGTTGGTTTTCCTCTGCCCCTATTTTTTTATCTATTTTACTCTTCCTTGCACCCTGTAATTATTTTGTGATCTTTTAGTGTAATTATTTCCCTGAATGAGCCTGATACATACCGCACTCTTATTTAAATACATTGTATAAACTTCCGCCCCTGTTAAATAGATGTTCAATTTTCTTTTCCACTAACGGATCCTTTTCAAGTGGTG
>JAHEZC010000257.1 GCA_023251275.1 Parafilimonas sp.
CAATATTTGACAACAAAAAAATGCGGCAGAAAAAGGCATTTATTCCACAGATAAACTAAGAAGCTGTTTGAGATTTATATTTTGCAATACAAGAAGTAAAAAAATCATAATTCCCCTTGAACCACATAAGGACATAGTGCACAGAGTACCCACATAGTTCTGCCTATGTGTGTATTTTCTATGTTATCTATGTTCTAATGTGGTAAAAAACCTAAGGATACAAAATCTTTTATTAAAATCTCAAACAGATTTCTAAGAAATAATTATTTGATAATGAAAATGTAAAACATCATTCTCCTAAATTTATAAAAAATATGCTATGCATTTTTTGTAACCTGAAAAAATAGCTAACATCATGACCAATTCACAACCGCAAACAGCAAGGTTCGAAAACAAGGATGGCTTAAAAATATTTACCCGCGCCTGGCAACCTGAAGATAATGCCCAGGCAGTGGTGGCGATCGTTCCCGGGTTCAATTCGCACAGCGGTTATTACCAATGGGCAGCAGAACAATTGATGGAAAAAAATTGTGCTGTGTATGCGATTGATTTACGAGGCCGCGGGCAGTCCGACGGCGAGCGGTTTTATGTGCAGAGCTTTAATGACTACGTAGCTGATATTGCCCAGTTTATAGATATAGCCAAAGCGGAGCAACCTGGTTTGCCAGCTTTTCTGTTGGGGCATAGCGCCGGTGGTGTGTTGGCTTGTTTATACACGTTGGATCACCAGGACCAGATTAAAGGTCTCATTTGCGAAAGCTTTGCCCACCAGGTACCTGCGCCTGATTTTGTGCTGGCTGTATTGAAAGGCCTGAGCCATATAGCACCGCATGCTCATGTGGTTAAACTCAAAAACGAAGATTTTTCCCGTGACCCCGCCGTAGTAGAAGCCATGAATAATGACCCGCTGATTGCCCGTGAGGTACAACCCACAAAAACTATGGAGCAATTGGTGCTTGCCGACGAACGGCTGAAAAAAGAATTTCCGCTTATCACACTACCTGTGTTGATTTTGCATGGCACTTCAGACAAAGCCGCCAAAGCAAGCGGCAGCGAATTTTTTTATGATGCTGCAGGCTCTGCAGATAAAACCCTGGAATTATACGAAGGATACTATCACGATTTATTAAACGATGTGAGCAAAGAATTAGTGATGGACGATATTCAGGAATGGCTGGCTGCACATATTTAGTTTTGTGAAAAATAAAATATACAATCAAAACAAATAATATATTGAAAGCAAGGCAGCGTTAGTAACAAACTATTTCAGGCTGAAGGATTTCAAATAACAGTTCTTCAGTAAGCGTTAACCGTTTGCAGAAAACATATCATTAATGACGAATCGCATAATTATTTATAACGCATTGTCCTTGTTATTTGGACTCATTATAACTGTTATGATTTATGCTTTGGAAAATGAGCATGGAGACCTCAATTCCGCTTCAATGTATTTGGCAGTAGGGTTATTTCCAATTTCAATTTGTATAACTTTTAATGCATTTGTATTGGGCTTTTTGGTGAACTTTTTTAAAAAATTTCAAATGGCCCTTTTTGCTTTTCTAATTCCAAGTGTACTGGTTTTTGCTTTTCTATCAATTATTGACCCAATAAAGATGTTTTTTTATATGGCTTTATGCTTGACAATTATAAACATAGTGACCTTCCTGTTTTATAACGCAAATGATACTGATTCATGAAAGAATGCCATCTGCCATTCGGGTAAACAGTCTTATCGTTTGTTAGCAATGAGACGCACCCCTCACCTATTCGGCTTCCATTATCAGCACTGAATTATAATTTTAGAAACAGTTCATGACTTACAGTTAGCTGTTGCCCTGAACATCGGAAAACCATATAGGTATTTTGTCAGAAAGACAAGTAAAAATAAATTTGAAATGTTTGAGATTCCCTACCTGACAAATGACAAAACTAAAATCGGTAAATGGAATTGGATAAAGTTTTCAATGTGACAGAAAATTTCGGCAACAACAGTTTTTTAAACAGTATGAAAATTTTCTTTTTAACTTCACGGTGATTGATTGCATTTGATTTACTTCTTTTATCAATTGAACAATTATTTAAACCGGCTGTATGAAAAAAACATTTATATTTCTTTCTCTTCTTGTTGTATTAAAGAGTGATGCGCAACCAACAAATGAATGGCAAAATTTATTTGACGGTAAATCACTCAGCGGATGGAAACAAATTGCGGGCAATGCAAGCTATAAAGCGGAAGATGGATCCATTGTTGGTATGGCCGTTGCGGCATCGCCTAATTCATTTCTTGCAACAGAAAAAGAATATGGAGATTTTGTCCTCGAGCTTGAAGTAAAAATAGATGATACTGCCTCCAATAGTGGTGTGCAGTTGCGCAGCCATTTCAGCGATACTGCAAATAAAGGTAAAGGAAAAGTATATGGTTACCAGTTCGAGCTTGATCCCTCTGCACGCATGTGGACGGGAGGCATTTATGATGAAGGAAGAAGAGATTGGCTATACCCGCTCAGCCTGCATGCTGAGGCACAAACTTTATTTAAGACGGGACAATTCAATAAAATAAAAGTAGAATGTATCGGTCATGAAATAAAAACATGGGTAAATGATGTTCCCTGCGCTTATATGGTGGATACGATGGACAGCAAAGGCTTCATTGCACTACAGGTTCACAGCATCGGTGATAATGCAAAGCTTGCCGGAGAAAAAATTTATTTCAGGAATATCAGGATCAAAACAAATAATATAAAACCAACTGCCTTCCCGAAAGGAATTTATGTACTGAATAATATTCCTGATTATTTATGTGAATATGAAAAACAGGATGGGTGGAAATTATTGTTCGATGGTATAAGCAACAAAGGTTGGATCGGTGCTTACAAAAATACATTCCCTGAAAAAGGGTGGCAGGTAAAAGATGGATTGCTGACTGTATTATCATCAGAAGGAAAAGAAGGAGCGAACGGCGGCGATATTGTTACAACAGGTGAGTACAGTGAATTTGATCTCTCATTTGATTTTAAGCTTACACCCGGCGCCAATAGCGGTGTGAAATATTTCGTTACGCTAACAGAGCACAATGAAGGCTCTGCCATCGGGCTCGAATACCAGGTGCTTGACGATGAAGCACATCCGGATGCCAGGCTTGGCAGGGATGGCGACCGGACATTAGCTTCATTGTACGATCTTATTCCTGCAAAGAAGCAAGCCCGTTTTGTGCATCCTATCGGAGCATGGAATACAGGAAGAATTATTGTCTATACCAACAATCATGTGGAGCATTATCTCAATGGCATAAAAGTGTTGGAATATGAAAGAGGTTCACAATCCTTCCGTGATCTCGTAGCCATCAGTAAATATGTAATATGGAAAAACTTTGGTGAATCCCCGAAGGGACGCATCTTATTACAGGATCATGGCAATGAAGTAAGCTACCGGAGTATTAAAATAAAGGAGTTAAAATAAAAAGATATTCATGTAATGTTATATACGTACTCAGCTTTCACTGGTAAAAAAATCAGAAAGCACATTATTTCCTGTAAAATAAGCGACCGGGTTGACCCCGGTAAATGCTTTAAAATCTTTCACAAAATGTGATTGGTCATAATATCCTGACTCATAAGAAAAAGATTCGAAACTGCTGAAATGGTTTTGCTTTATCAACTGCAATACGTGTTGAAACCTGGTTATTCTTTGAAAAGATTTTGGCGACAGCCCTACAAATGAAATAAATTTTCGTTCGAGATGGCGTTCACTTATCCTGATCTGTTTGATGAGTTCGTGTAATGCAACCTGCCCTTTCGCTTTAATGATCATATTTACACATCTTTCAACCACATAATCCATCTTTTCATTCGCCAGTAATTTTTGAATAAGAAATGCTTCAGCAATCTGAATTTTTCCTGAAGCAGATGGTTCATTTAAAATGCGTTCTTCTATCCTGTTGGCCTCGTTGCCGAATATATCTTCCAACGAAACTGCTCTATCATTTAGCTCTGCAACGGGCAAACGCACAAATGGTGAAACACGGGAGGGGAAAAACCTTGCACCGACAATTCCGACTTTATCTATTGGCTGTATGTCAATATAATTCCTGATCTGCCCGTGAATAAAGCTTCGGGGCTGGATCTCTGCGTTATCATTTTGATGAATTCTTTTAAACAGGTCACCATAATTTACGATCAATTCCATACATCCATCTGGCAAAATTCTTTGAGTTGTATGTTGATTGTTTCTATCACCTTCAAGGAGCCAAAAATATTTTACATAAGGCTTCAGCAGATCATGCGGTATGAAGGTTTGATAATGCATGGATAAATTAACCTGTTAAATATAAGACACTCTTCTGGAAGGGTTGGCATAAAAATATGGCTATAAATATCAGAGGCATACTTTTTATTTATCATTTCTTTGTAAGCCATTTCTCTTAGTTGCTTTATTGTAATTGCGCACAATATTCCGGGTGAGAAGCGGGATGTCAACCACATGTACAACCACATGGCGATAATTGATGGATTAATTGCCGGCAGATGGCGAAGAACTGTGAAAAAGAATTCGATTGTAACAGGAACCACTTCTTTTGTATAAAAGTTTTCCCTGGAACATTTTCATTTTGTTTTATTCGCAAGTATGTACATTACTTCAATATTTAATTTATTATCGCCGCTTGCACATTTCCGGAAATTATTTTTTTTCAATAATTTCAGTGAACGCTTATTGCCTTTGTGGGTAAAGGCTTCAATGGTTTCAAGCCCCAATTCATGAAAGCCGAATGTAATTAATCTTGAAACAGCTTCCTGCATGAATCCTCTTCCCTGAAAACCGGGATGCAATTCATAGCCGAGCTCTGCTTTCCGGTTCTCTTTTGAAAAATTCCATAAACAGATCGTCCCGATCA
>JAHEZC010000258.1 GCA_023251275.1 Parafilimonas sp.
TTGAGAGCAGCATTACGATGTTTGACACGGAAGCTCCCAGTACTTTGCGCACACCGATTTCTTTTATGCGTTGATTAGTTGCAAACAATGATAAGCCAAGCAACCCCAGGCTGGCGATAAAAATGGCAAAGCCCGAAAAAATAGCAAACACTTTTCCAAATAACTGGTCGTTAGCGTATTGCTTATTGAACTTTTCATCCAAAAAATAATAGTCAAACAAATTGCCGGGGAAAAATGAATCATATTTTTTCCTGACGGCAGCAATAGTTGAAGATAAATTTTGCGGATTCACTTTTATCGAAATAGGAGCGTAGGTGCTGTAAGTTGGTCTGAGCACTGTAGGCTCAACCGGGTAGCGCAGCGACTTTTGATGATAGTCGGCGACGACACCTATAACATCCCATTTTTTGTCTCCCTGCAGAATTGATTTTCCAATAGCATCATTGAGAGATTTAAAACCAAGCAGCTTAACTACACTTTCCGTTATAATAGTGTTGTGCAGCTTATTCCAATCAGGATCGTAATCTGTAGCAATGAAATTCCTTCCTGCCAGCAATTTCATTTGATAAAGGTCAATGAAATCGCCGCTGATACCAAGGTTACGAACTGTAAAATGCGTTTCACTTGCCGCATCGCTCCTGCGTACATTAAAACTTCTTCCCAGTTCACTGCCCGGCAGGCGTCCTGAATTTGCTGCACCCAACACATTTGGAATTTGTTTTACTTCCGCGGTAAAACTATTTTCTTTGGTGATAAATGCTGAATCCCACCCGGTAAGCTGAGGCCCTTTTACAATCAGCATCTGCGACATATTGAAGCCAAGATCCTGTTCACTCACAAACCGGATTTGTCTGTACACAACAAACGAACCAATGATCAACGCAACTGTTATGGCAAACTGACCAATCACCAATGTTTTACGTAAAACAATCCCTTTTGCAGATGTGATAAATTTGCCCTTCAGCACAAGTACAGGTTTGAATGAAGAAAGCACAAATGCAGGATAAAAGCCTGAAACAAAAATTCCGGTAAGCATCAATCCAATTAATGCGGCAGAGATATTATAACCGGTCAGTCCTTTTTGAAATAAATAGGATAACGATAGCTGGTTTTCTGTTAAACTATTGAAACCACTTTGAGCAAGTGTTACGATCAGTAATGCAATCAGCAATGCAATAACATTGATGATAAAAGATTCAGTAAGAAATTGTCGTACCAACTGTCTTTTTGTTGCACCGGACACTTTTCTTATACCTACTTCCTTTGCACGCTCAACCGATTTTGCTGTGGCGAGATTGATATAATTTACCCATGCAATAATAATGATGAGCGCTGCAATGATCAGCAGTCCCCACACTACGGTCGCACTTCCTGTTTTGCCAATTTCATATTCAAAGTCAGAATAAAGGTGTGCGTTTGAAAGCGGCTGCAGGTAAAACTTTTCATCACTGCCTGAAACCTTATTTCCCTGGAAATGACGCTGGCTGAATGCAGGAAATTTTGCTTCCAATGCTTTATAATCTGCTCCATGCCTTAATTGTATGTAATGCCAGAAATCAGAATCAGTGAAATCATACTCAGCTTCCTTCCATGAATTCTTGCCGCTATAAAGCGTAATATAAGACATGAGAAAGTCAAACTGCAGGTGCGAGTTTTCGGGAACGTCTTTGCATATTGCTGCTATTTTATAAGGAAGTGAATCACGCTCTATAACAATTGCATTTCCAATAAGAGATTTAAAATCGTTGTCCTTAAGATCAAATATTTTCCTGGCCAATGTTTCTGAAAGAATTACGGCATTAGGCTCTTTCAAAGCGGACAACCCATCGCCGCTAAGCAATGGATAGTTAAACATAGAAAGAAAAGAATTCTCCACTGCAAGGCCTTTTTGCTCACCAATCTTTTTATTGTTGTAAGTGATGATATTTGTGCCCAATGGCTCTACACGTGTATGGTTTATTATCTCAGGAAAATCGTCCTGCATGGCTTTGCTGATGGCGGAATAAGTGATGGTGCCATGCTGTATCAGTTTGCCGTTTTGATAACGGTCGTTAGATACACGATAAATATCATCACCATTTTTATTGAACTGATCATAGCTTAATTCGAAGCTTACATATTGCAATATCAAAAGACACGCAGCCATACCAATAGATAATCCGGCAATATTGATAAATGAAAAAATTTTATTCTTCATCAGGTTGCGCCAGGCAGTTTTGAAATAATTTTTAAGCATAAGGGCCTCTCCCGAATCCTCTCCAAAAGAGAGGACTTTTTAGTTTCATTAAAATTTTAAATTGTTCATATAAAACAAACCTCTTAAGCCCTTCCGTTGGGGGCTTGGGGAAGCTATTCCATTTTCAAACTTTTTATCCCGCTTTGCGGGATTTCGTCGTTGCTCACTCTGTTCGCAAAGACTTAACCACGCTAAAGACGTGGTCTCGCATTTCTCCGCTATTCGCTTCGCAATGCTTTGACAGGATTTGCCACCGCTGCTTTTATTGCCTGGAAACTTACAGTGATCAACGCTATCAATGCAGCTAATATACCTGCCAGCACAAACACCCACCATTGAATGTTGATACGATAAGCAAAATCTTTCAGCCAATAGTTCATCGCATACCATGCAACGGGGAAAGCAAAAATTGCTGCAATCATTACGAGTTTTAAAAAATCTTTTGATAACAACGTCACGATGCTGCTCACATTTGCTCCCAAAACTTTGCGTACACCAATTTCTTTTATACGTTGTGTGATGGCAAATGCAGAGAGACCAAATAAGCCAAGACATGCAATGAATATGGCGATGCATGCGAATACAATAAAAATTGTTCCCTGCCTTTGTTCACTTTCGTAAAGTTTATCAAAGTTTTCATCAAGAAATGTAAATTGGTAAGGCGTTTCAGGAAGAAATTTTCTCCATGTTTTTTCAAGATAGCTGAGCGCTGCAGGAATATTATTTCCGGCTATCTTTATTGAAAGGTTATTGAAATACGCCTGGGAAGAAGGAAACATAACCAGCACAAGCGGTACTATTGGCTGATGCATGGATTCAAAATGAAAATCATTGATCACTCCTATTACATGCCCTCTTTGATTGCCATATTTAAAATCTTTACCCACAGCATTCTGTGCTGTTTTCCAGCCAAGAGCTTTTATAGCGGATTCATTCAGCAGAAAGGATGCTGTATCTGTCCCGTAATCGCGGGAAAAATTTCTGCCAGCCAAAACATGTATTCCATAAGTAGGAAGAAAATCATAATCTACAGATACAAATTTTATATCGGTGTTGGAAGGTTGCATAGAATCACCCGCTAATGTATAAGCGCCCATATCATCCAACAATCTGCCCGTTGGAATGCGTGATGTTCTTGACATGTCTTTAAATGCAGCATTCTTTAATATTTCAGTTCTGAATCCATCGTATTGCTTGCTTACTTCATTGGTATATGCCACGGTAACGATGCGTTCTTTGTCAAACCCTAATGATTTCTGCTGCATATAATGCAATTGCTGAAATACAATAGCGGTAGTTATGATCAGAATAATACTGATAAAAAACTGTGCAGTAACCAAAATTTTCCGGAATGAAATAATGCTGCCCTGCGCTTTAAATAATCCCTTCAACGTTTTTACCGGCTGGAAAGATGACATAAATAAAGCAGGATAGATCCCTGAAATAACTCCGACAATAAATGGTGTAAGAATGAGTGGAATAATAATCTGCCATTGTACTAAAGTGCGGAAAGAAAGCTCCTGTCCGGAAACTTTGTTAAGCCAGGGAAGTGTGAAATAAGTAAGAATTCCCGCCATTAATATTGCAGCCCAGCAGATCAAAACTGATTCGCTGAGAAATTGAATGATGAGTTCTTTTTTTCTTGCACCGATTACTTTTCTTATGCCTATTTCTCTTGCGCGCAATGCAGAACGTGCAGTGGAAAGGTTCATATAATTGATGCAGGCGATCAGCAATATAAATAAAGCGATAGCGGCAAAAATATATACACGCTTTATGTCTCCGTTCGGTTCCGCTTCATAGTCCGTATGTGAGTAAAGATGAATATCTGTTAATTTTTGCAAACCAAGTTTTGTGAACTTAGATGGGTCTTGACCATTATAATTCCTGTGATCCATGCGCTTGTCTAAAAATGCAGGAAAGCGTGCAATCATTTTTTGGGGATCATAATTTTCCGGAAGCAGGAGATAAGTAAAGAACGAATTATTGCCCCAGTTGGTGCGCATATTTTCTTCGCCATAGACTGCTGTATCTTTTAGGGTGTTGAAAGATAAAAGCATTCCCGGATGTAAATGGGCATTTGCAGGAAAAGTTTTGTAGATGCCCGTTACTTTAAAATTGAACTGGCTGTTGTACCTGATCATTTTATTGATCGGGTCTTCATCGCCAAAATATTTCTTAGCCGTTTCTTCAGTAAGCATTACTGAAAAAGGATCTGAAAGCGCAGTCTTTGGATTGCCCTTCAAAGTTTTTACAGTAAATACATCAAACAGGTTTTCATCTGCGAAGAATACATTGGGTTCATTAAAGAGTTTTTCTTTATATCGTATAGGTGTAATGCCATTGTCCAGCAGCCTTGTCATTTTTTGAATTTCAGGGAAATCAGTCGGGAAATAATAGCCAAAAGGCGGAGAAATAGTAGAAAGTGTAAGTGACACTACACCGTCCTGGTTGTTGAAGGTTCTTGTGACACGATAAATATTATCAGCCTTTTCATTATACCTGTCGTAACTCAACTCATTCAGAATATAAATAGTAATCAGCAGGCAGCAGGCAAGGCCCACCGTTAAACCAAACAGGTTGATGAAGGAAATGAATCTGTACTTCATCAAATTTCTCCATGCAAGTTGGAAATAGTGTTTTAAC
>JAHEZC010000259.1 GCA_023251275.1 Parafilimonas sp.
AATAAAGTTCAGATACCATTTGGTGTATTTAAAGCCTAGAAATAAAAATGAACTCATGTCTTCCAGCAATGTACTCAAACTGAGTTTTATATTTATGGTATTTAACAGCGGTGCAAGAAATTTAAAAAAGTCATCATAAGTCAGGATGAGAGAATCGTATTTATTGCAGAGGCCAAGCAGGTTTAGAATCATTGCTGTGTTCTTATCGGGAATATATTCTTCCTGTATCTTTTCAAATTTTTTCCTGTTATCTTTTCTTTGCCGGTAAAAATCTCCTTTCTGGTAATAAATAAGTTCATAAGGTTTATTTATCTTTTGAAATGCTTTTTCCATAAAATTATCAGGCGATAATGAAATGATGAGATTGAAAGGCATTTCAGCAAGCGAACTATAGTATTCGTGCATCGGTTGCTGCTGGTAAAATTCAGATACATTCAGTGCGAGATTTTCTCTTTCCGTGATTTTATTGACACTGTTTCCTGTTTTATAGAAAAAACCGTCATCTTTTAAAAATTCAGCGCCTTCGAGTTTATTTTCAGCAAAGTAATTTTTTAACTGTTGTACAAGGTCCTGTTCTTCCTGATCGGCCAATAAAAATTCAGGGCCTAATATAAGAGCGCAGGTACCGTCTTCCAGCTTGGATAATAATAGTTCCAGGGCCTTTGTTTCCATGAGCAGTTGCGATTTTATATGTGTAAAAATCCGTCTGTGGTTTCCAGTATTTCACCCGGCAATATTTCATGGTCTCGTACCAGTAGAATGTCTTTCGGAATATCTAACCTGATAGATCCTTTTTTAAAGCTGAATAAACCTGGCTTATCGTACAGAATGCGCCGTACCATTACACCAAAAGTGAGATACTCATCGCCTGTATAAGTAACAGAAGTATTTTTTTCTTTCCCCGATGAAATATTCCCCGATGCCGCCGCTATTTCGGAGACAGATAAATCTGTGTTAACAGCAAGTTGTGATGCATTTTTGTCTTCCAGCGTAAAGGATTTTGTTTTGATGATTTCGACAACTACATATAATTGTCCATTATCGAACTTTTTTGCTGCATCTGCAGCAGTTTTATCAAGCACGGCAGCCTGCAAAAATCTGTCGAGCTGCAGCAGGTTTATTGTATTGCTTTTGGGATTATTCAGCCGCAATACAATTTTGCTTTGCTTATCATAAGAAAATTTCGCCGATAGTTTTGTTTTGATAAGTTTAACTAAGGAATCAAGAAGACCAAGACTGGATTCGACAGAAAGATCAAGATTTTCTTCGGTATTAATATCAGTTGGAAGATCTACATCTTTACTGATTGCGGGGCAGGCTATGCTTTGTGATATAAATAATTCGTACAGCGGCGCATTTTCCCGGTTAAGCACACCCTTATCTGATTTATAAAGTAAATCGAGCGGGCCCACATCATCCCTTGGCACTGCCATCATTATATATCCTGAGTCTTTGAATGTTTTCATGGTCAATTTTTTAGTGAAATAATAAAATTTCTGTTGACAGGGAATTAATTAAACCCGATCATCAAAAATATGTTCCGGCACGGTGAACTCAAATATTTTGTTTAAAATTAAACCTTTTTGAAAAAAATTATACAATAGCTTTAATATGTTTGCGGAATCTCTTTTTTTTAAAGTCGTTGATATGAAAAAAATTCAATGCCTCTTTTTTTATTTGTTGTTTTTTTACGTGTGTAATGCACAGGATATTAATTCCATCATTGTGCAGCATGAGGCGGAGCGTATCGAACAGATACTTTCATCCGACAGTATGGAGGGACGTAAAATATTTACACCCGGTATAGAAAAAGCAGCAGATTTTATCAGTGCTGAATTCAAAAAAACGGGCCTGCAGACATTGAATGGCTTAAATGGTTACCGGCAAAATTTTGAGATGCTTAGACCAAAATTCATAAGCCTGAGTTGCACACTTGACGGATTGACAATTGCAGAAAAAAATGTTGTCGTTATTACCGCACAGGAAAACCTCGATGTTACCGAACAATCATCTTATGAGAAATCTGCAATTGATGCGCAGGATAATTTTTTTCAGAAAGCAATGAGCCTGATGGAATCCAAAAAAAATTCTATTGTGCTGGTGGATACGTCGTTCAGTAAATATTTCGGCAGGTTGTTGTCTTTCAAAAAACAATTATTTGCCGGCAGGAGTAATGTCATATTTATTTTAACCAACAAGAATCCGCAACAATATTCTATCAAAGCCAAACATTCATTTGAAAGAAGGAGATTGTCAAATATTGTTGGCGTTCTGCCGGGTAAATCCCTTCCGGAAGAGTATGTAATTTTTTCCGCCCACTATGATCACCTCGGAATTGGAAAAACAGAAAACAATGACTCCATTTATAACGGGGCAAATGATGATGCATCGGGAACAACAGCGGTGATTTTATTGGCAAAATATTTTAAGGCTTTAGGCAACAATGCACGGACATTGATTTTTGCAGCATTTACGGCGGAAGAACCAGGAGGTCTTGGCTCACAATATTTTTCAAAACAGCTTAAGGCGGAACAGGTAATGGCAATGCTGAATATTGAAATGATTGGAACGGAAAGCAAGTGGGGCAGAAACTCAGCATATATAACCGGCTATGAAAAGACAGATATGGGAAAAATATTACAGAATAATCTGAAGGGAAGTCAATTTGAATTTCATCCTGATCCATATACTGCTCAAAAATTATTTTATCGTTCAGATAATGCTGCACTTGCCAGACTCGGTGTTCCGGCACATACTGTTTCCACCTCCAAAATGGATGATGAGCCCAACTACCATAAACCATCCGATGAGATGGGCACACTTGATCTTGATAATATGACAGAAATAATAAAGGCAATCGCTTTAAGTGCTGCAGGCATTGTTGCAGGCAGAGACATGCCAACAAGAGTTGATACCGGCGAATTGAACTAAAGGGGGATAAATTAAGCTGTTACAGCTACAGAGTGTATGGCATCACTCATTTCTTTAATAAGAGACGCATTTTTTTCAATCGCATTCCCGACAACGATCACATCAGCGCCGGCTTTGCAGTTCCGGTAAGCCTTTTCGGGATCGGTAATACCGCCACCCACAAAGAGTGGAATTTGAATATTAGCGGCTACCTTTTCAATCATTGTTTCCCCGATAGCTCGTTTGGCACCGCTGCCGGCGTCCATAAATATCAGTTTCATACCAAGCATTTCACCTGCCATAGCAGTGCACATGGCAATTTCATTTTTATCGGATGGGATAGGTGAGGCATTGGATATGTAGGAAACAGTTGTTGGGGCACCTCCATCTATAACCATATAACCGGTAGGAATTATCTCCAGGCCACTTTGCTTAACAAAGGGAGCGCTTATAACATGCTGCCCGATCAGCAGTTCAGAATTACGGCCGGAAATAAGAGACAAGTAGAGCAAGGCATCAGCAAATTTGCTTACCTGCGAAGGAGCTCCGGGAAACAATATCACCGGTATATCGCATGCCGATTTTATTTGCTGGATGCAATCATCAAGGTTATTCGAAATTACCAGGCTGCCGCCCACGAACAGATAATCCACTTGCGCATCCAGAGCCATTGAAACCAGTTGCTCGGTTTTGGCCGCATCCGCTTTATCCGGATCAATCAGCACCGTGAATGACTTTCTCCCGGTTTTTTTTCTTTCAGTTAATTGATAATAGATGGTTTGATTCATGCAATTAATTGATGGCGCTTATTGCAAAAATGCAAAAAAGTTTTTGCTTTAATAGGATTATTTTGAAATATGTTGTACAATTTTCACCCCTTTTTTTTGTCTGCCGCAGGTATTGGCAAATGAACGGATTTAAGAGCTATACCCGATGACTATACAAAAATTGTACGGAAATTTGCTCATAATCCGGAATATTTTTAAAAAAACTTTTTCATCAATGTGTATAATTAATCAAACACAATACCGTTTTGAATTTTCGGGATTTCAGGATTACATTTTCCACACTTGTTAATATTTCAAGAGAGGTTTTTTCAAAGTATAGAGATATTTTCGTCAACTGCTTCATAATTTCTTAACAATCGCCAAAACAAAAGCTTCTAACTTATAAATTAAATTATTATGACAAAACAGCCACCTCAAAAAGGCCTGCAGTTTCAGCGTCGCTTTACCCGTGAAGGGGTAAGCCCTTTTAACCTTTTTGAATACGACTACCGCACCAGCATTATCCGTAATCCCAACGGGGAAGTAGTTTTTGAAATGAACAATGTAGAGGTGCCCAGGCAGTGGAGCCAGATTGCTACCGATATCATTGCACAGAAATATTTCCGTAAGGCAGGTGTTCCCCAACCTGATGGTACACTCGGGAGAGAAACATCTGTGAAGCAGGTCGCCCACCGTATGGCTAATTGCTGGAGAGTATGGGGTGAGCGTTATAATTATTTTGCGAGTGAGCAGGATGCGCAGATATTCTATGACGAAGTTGTATATAGCATTTTAAACCAGGCATGTGTTCCCAACAGCCCGCAATGGTTTAATACGGGATTACATGAAATCTACGGGCTTACTGGTAAACCACAAGGCCATTACTATGTTGATCATGCAGATGGCCAGTTGAAAAAATCCCAAAGCGCTTATGAAAGATCACAGCCCCATGCGTGCTTCATTCTGAGTGTGGGTGATGATCTCGTGAATGATGGCGGCATCATGGACCTGTGGGTGCGTGAAGCCCGTATTTTCAAATATGGTTCAGGAGTCGGAACTAATTTTTCCAAAATACGTGGTGAAGGTGAAAAGCTCAGTGGTGGCGGTACTTCCAGCGGTTTAATGAGTTTCCTGAAGATTGGTGACCGTGCCGCCGGCGCTATCAAGAGCGGTGGTACAACCCGCCGTGCAGCCAAGATGGTAT
>JAHEZC010000260.1:0-2513 GCA_023251275.1 Parafilimonas sp.
CTGCTCAATGCCGCAAAGCCAATACAGGTCGCTGTTTTGCTGAAACCGGTAAAGCGCATCGCCGTTGGATGGCACTTCATCATTGCTGATGAAGATGGCAATGCTGTTTGGCTTCATCTCTTTAATAAACCTTCTCCGGTTCTCTGTAAATAACTGTGAATTAATGGCCAAATGTTTCATATAACTTCATTGTGAGGGCTGCAAGATACAGGAAAGCTTCCTGATAAATAAAGCAGCATTAAGGTTTCATTCCCGGCACACTAAATCAGTTCGCTCAGCTCAAGCCAGCGCATTTCTTTTTCTTCCAATTGCTCATTGATGACTTTCAAATTTTTGCTTAGGATGTTCAATTCTTCAAAAGAAACAGTACTGCTCATTTTTTCTGTGGAGATTTTTTTTGCCTCTTCAAGCGCAGGAATTTCTTTACTGAGTTGTTCAAATTCCCGTTTCTCTATGTAAGAAAGCTTTCTTTTACCGATCTCTGATGGCTGATGTCTGACATCTGATATTTTTTTCTTTGCAAACTGCATATTGCCAATTGCCAACTCCTTTTCCTGTTCTTTCTGCGTAATCCTGAATTGTGAATAGTTGCCCGGAAAATCTTTTACTACGCCATCGCCTTCAAACACAAATAAATGATTCACCAGCCTGTCCATAAAATAGCGGTCATGTGAAACGATCAATATACAACCGGCAAAATCACTTAAAAAATTTTCAAGTACACCGAGAGTCGGCAGATCGAGATCGTTGGTCGGTTCGTCGAGGATTAAAAAGTTTGGATTGCGGAAAAGTATGGTTAATAACTGCAATCGTTTTTTTTCTCCGCCGCTTAAAGCGCTGAGATAGGTGTATTGCTTTTCCGGTGGAAATAAAAACAATTCGAGAAACTCCGCGGCACTCAGGCTGCCACCTTTTGCCAGCGGAAAGTTCTCCGCATACGTCTTCACATACTCAATTACCCTATTGTCTTCTTTTATCTCCAAACCTTGCTGTGAAAAATTTCCAAAAACTACGGTCTCACCAATATTAATTTTACCGCTGTCCGCAGTTTCTGTCTGCTGAAGAATATTTAAAAAAGTAGTTTTCCCCACACCATTTTTTCCTATTATACCGATACGTTCACCTTTAGAAAAAGTATAATCAAATCCTCTAAGAATTATTTTATCACCATAGCTCTTATATACTTTTTTCATTTCAATTATTTTGCCACCGAGCCTGCTCATTTTTGACTGCAACTGCATTTGAGATTCTGCAACCTGTTGTTTCGCTTTTGCTTCGACTTCATGGAAATGATCAATGCGGCTTTTGGCCTTGGTTGTGCGTGCTTTAGGTTGCCTACGCATCCATTCCAGCTCTTTGCGGTATTCGTTCTTTGCTTTATCAATACTGGCCTGCTCACTTTCGAGGCGCATTGCTTTCTTTTCTACATAATTTTCATAATCGCCTTTATACACGTAAAGATTTTCTCTTTCGAGTTCCCATATTTCTTCACAAACAGCATCAAGAAAATAACGGTCATGTGTAACAAGCAATAAAGTAACATTTTCCTGGTTCAGATAATTTTCCATCCATTCAATCATTTCCACATCAAGGTGATTGGTAGGCTCATCCATCAGCAGCAGGGTATGCTTATGATCAAACCCGATGTCTATCAGTGTTTTTGCAAGCGCCGCTCTTTTCCGCTGCCCGCCGCTTAGCGCATTCATTGCATTTTGCAGGTGCTGAATATTGAGTTTGCCGAGTACCTGTTTCACTTTACTCTCAAAATCCCATGCGCCAAGTTCATCCATCTTTGAAATAGATTCTACCAATGCATGGCCGTCATTAATTTCCGTTGCTGCTTCATATTCACGGATACATTTTATCACAGGATGATCAAGATGAAAAATATTTTCAAGTACGGTTTTGTTTTCGTCAAATTGCGGCTCCTGTTCAAATAACGCCACTGTAAGATCTTTATGAATCCAGAGTTTACCTTCATCTGCTATTTCTGTTCCCGTAAGTATGCGAAGCAATGTGCTCTTACCTGTGCCATTCCGCGCTACGAGCGCAATTTTATCTCCTTCGTTGATATGAAATGAAATATTGCTGAATAAAGGCGTGATGCCATAGCTCTTTGTTAATCCTTCTGCGGAAACATAATGCATCATGCAGTTTTTCTCTTTTAATTTTGTATTGTACAATTACTCATTACACGTATATACGAGGTAATTCCACTGTTGTAATTCAAAATTTTCTTCGCCTGTGAATGAGTATTCAATGCCGGAAAATAAATTTATATAATTACCGATGAGTGATTTGTTTTCGATTGAGAATCGTAACCTGTCCGCTGATGATAAATTAAGCAACACTAAAACTTTTGATTTATCTTTTACAAGTAAATAAGCTAACACTTTATCATCATATCCTGCAGATAAAATATGCAGATCAGCATCTTCCTGCAAAGCTGCATTTGATTTTTTCAATCCTAATAATGACTGATAAAATTTATGCAGATGAAAATCATCATTCCA
>JAHEZC010000260.1:2523-4878 GCA_023251275.1 Parafilimonas sp.
TCATTCCATTCAATCAGGTCTTTTTCAAAAAACTTCAATCGTTTATAGTTAGGCAATTCCTGCCCGCTATAGATCAAAGGAATGCCGGGCCACGTACAGGTGAATACTGCAAAAGCTTTGGCGCCATCGCCATATTTTTCATACTCCGTTCCATTCCAGCTATTCTCATCATGATTGGATGTAAAGAAAAGCTTTCTGCCTCCTGAAGGATAATGCCGGTATTTCAGCAACACATTTTTTATGTGCTCCATAGAGGCAATTCCTTTTGCTGCCTTTTCGCTTACATGCATCCAATCCCATGCATAACTTACATCAAACACTTCATGATAGGCAGGCACATCACATTCCGCAAGCCAGAATAATTGTTTAACGGCATCACATTGTTCTCTTGCATCTTTCCAGAAATCAAGCGGAACAAGGTGTGCCATATCGCAGCGAAAGCCATCAATATTGCATTCATGAATCCAAAATTGCATCGCTTTGATCATCGCGTGGCACATATCAATATTGGTGTAATCGAGATCAATCACATCATTCCATCCATTTTTTTCCGTAAAATTTCCTCCTTCATCTTTTATATACCAGTCAGCATGCTCTCTGGTCCATTCATGATCCCAGCCGGTATGATTGGCTACCCAGTCAATGATGAGCTTCATGCCGAGCGCATGTACTTCCTGTATCAAATTTTTAAAATCATCCATCGTACCGAATTCCGGGTTTATTTCCGTATAGCTGCTGCAGGCATAGTAGCTGCCCAATGTTCCGAGGCGTCTCTCTATACTGATGGGTGTTACGGGCATCAGCCATAATATTTCAACACCCATGTCTTTCAAACGGGACAAATTTTTTGCAAATGAATTAAGCGTTCCTTCTGCTGTATATTGGCGAATGTTTACTTCGTAGATATTTGTTCCCTTTATCCATGATACTGCTTCCATCTCATTCTTTCTTATACAGCAAAGAAATACTATTATTGCGGAATACACATGAGTGATCATTCCCTGAAAAGAAGAATTGGTTTGCTGCAGGCCGCTGCTATCAATATGATTGATATGGTGGGTATCGGTCCGTTTGTAGTATTGAGTGTTGTTGCAGAAACTATGAACGGCCCATGGTTTTTGTATGCCTGGATTTTTGGCCTGCTGCTTTCTTTTGTAGATGCTATGATATGGAGTGAATTGGGAGCCACATTTCCATTGGCAGGCGGCAGCTATAATTTTTTGAAAGAAGGCTTTGGTGAAAAATGGGGCAAGCTGATGAGTTTTTTATTTGTTTGGCAAACGATGATACAGGCGCCCCTTGTGATCGCTTCTGCCGCAATTGGGTTCTCCCATTATTTTTCATACCTCGTTCCGCTCGATGCGATTTCAGGTAAAATAGTAAGCGGTGCAGTGGTCATGCTGATCGTCTGGTTGCTGTACCGGAAAATTGAAACTATCGGGAGAATAAGTGTGCTGCTTTGGATGGGTGTAATTATTACCATGGCCTGGATCATAGGCGGAGGAATTGTGCATGGAAATTTCTTAGCTCCCGTAAAGCATATCAATGACGGCCTTGAACTAAACAAACTTTTTTTTATTTCACTCGGGATGGCGGGTGTAAAAACAGTATATAGTTACCTCGGATATTATAATGTTTGTCATTTGGGCGGAGAAATAGTGAATCCACAAAAAAATATTCCGCGGAGTATGTTTATTTCGATTGCGGGCATCGGTATGCTTTACCTGCTGATGAATATCAGTGTTGCATCTGTGCTGCCACTTCACACAATCAGGCAGAGCAATTTTGCTGTGAGTGAATTTATTCAGACGATTGCAGGTTCAGGCGCTGCAAGAATAGCAACTGCCCTGATCTTATGGGTAGCTTTTGCATCCTTATTTTCCGCAACACTTGGCTACAGCCGCATACCTTATGCCGCTGCAAAAGATGGTGCATTCTTCAGCATGTTTGCCAGGCTGCACCCTAAAAAAAATTTCCCGCATATTTCATTGCTGGTATTGGGTGCTGTGGGATTTATTTTCAGCCTTTTATTCAAAATACAGGATGTAATTGATGCTATTTTAGCGATGCGTATTTTAATTCAGTTTGCAGGGCAGGCGGTGGGGCTAATACTCTTGAGCAGAAGAAAAGGAAGAAGTTTTTTCAAATGGAAAATGCCTTTGTATCCAATTCCTGTTATACTTGCTATCATTATCTGGTTGTGCATTTATTATTCCACCGGGATTCATAAAATGTATTCGGGACTTATCGTAATTGCTGCAGGCATCCTTGTTTTTTTGTTCAAAGCGAGGCGTAGCAGAGAATGGCCTTTCCGGTCTTAAACAGTTATTTCGATCCTGTTATTTTCAGGGTCGA
>JAHEZC010000261.1:0-2169 GCA_023251275.1 Parafilimonas sp.
TTAAGTTATCCCCATCAGAAATTTTCCGGATGAAATCCTCGATAACAATTAGTTTATCTTCCGGAAGGTTATTTATAAAAGATATAATTTTTTCTTTTTTTTCCTGCACTTCATTCATAGAATTCTTTTTACAAATTTACCAAATCTTTCCTGCACTAAGATAATTACGCACATAATCATCCACACCGGCTTCAAGTGAATAAAAAGAACCCTTATAGCCTGCTTTGCGAAGCTTATCCATATTTGCCTCCGTGAAGTATTGATATTTATCGCGGATATCTTCAGGCATATCAATGTAAACAATGTTGGGCACTAAATCCAATCCTGCGAAAGTAGCCTTCACAAGGTCATTGAAAGTTCTTGCCTGGCCTGTTCCAAGATTATAAATACCATTGGGAGGATGTGAATGGTGAATGGTGAGTGGTGAATGGTGAATGTAGGAATCTTCTTCCTCCTTATCATTCTCCATTGTCCTTTTACCTTCCACCTTTGGCCTTTCACCATTGCCCATTGACCTCATCATCCAATACATTACTTCCACCACATCTTTTACATAAACGAAATCACGCAGTTGTTCACCGTCTTTGAATTCAGGGCGATGACTTTTGAATAACTTTACGACGCCGTCTTTTTTTATTTGATTGAAGGCATGAAAGATCACACTCGCCATGCGTCCTTTATGATATTCATTGGGGCCATATACATTGAAGAATTTCAGGCCTGCCCAGTATGGCGGTGTTTCGGGTTGTTGAATAGCCCATTTATCAAATTCATTTTTGCTGATGCCATAAGGATTAAGCGGCTCTAATTTTTCTATCACATCATGATCATCGTTGTAGCCTAATTCACCCGCACCATAAGTTGCAGCAGATGAGGCATAGATGAGGGGAATTTTTTTTGTTGTGCAGTATTGCCAGATGTCTTTTGAATACTGCACATTCAATTCTTCATGGATGGCGTAATCAAATTCAGTAGTATCGGTTCTTGCACCAAGATGAAAAACAAAATCAATTTGCGGATCATTTTCCTTCAGCCAGTCAAACAAATAATACCGCTCAATATTTTCCGTATATTTTTTCGTTTCCCAGTTGATTCTTTTTTCTTCCACGCCGAAATCATCTGCCAATATTAAATTTTCGAAACCCTGTTCGTTCAGGTATTGCACCGTGCAGGAACTGATAAATCCCGCAGCGCCGGTGACAATGATTTGCGATTGAGTATTCATCCGGTTTTATTTTTACACGTTATGTATCACCAATGGATAAATGTCAATCCCTTCCCGGAATAAAACAAAATCATGGTAATTATTGGTAAGTACGCTATTTATATTGTAAGCATAACGGGTGGTTGTGATATTTGCGTCGTATGTATTTGTTAAGATTTTATCTGTCGTCATCACAATAAATTTTTTCTTTGTTGAAAGTGATAAACCACGAATATCAAATGGATTTCTCCTGCGTCGAAATGACAAGCAGAGGTAAAAGTATTGCGTTTAAGTTTAATCATTCAACTGTAGCTTGTCATAGTTTACCCCGATTGTATATATCGGGGGCGACAGGGGAGGCATTTGATTTTAAATTTTAATTTCTATGCAGCTTCAAAGATAAGCAGTGATTCATAGTGTCATTATCTTCAGTTATTTCAGTTATTGTTGGTCTTTTTGCTCCTTCATTCTTTCCTTCATCATTTCTTTCATCTGCTCTTTATTTTCTTCATAACTTTTATATTGGTCTTCTGTAAGCACTTTTTTCAATGCCTCGTCTTTATCTTTCGAATCAGATTTTAATTCTCTGGCAACCTTCATTTTTTGCATCCTGCGTTTTGCAGTCTTTAATTTCTCAACATCCTCCATCATTTCCTGTGCAACTTCGAGATTTATTTGCTGCACTTTGGGAATTTGTTCATCGCTCAAATCAAGCTGCATGGTCATAAATTTTGTCTGCAATTCAGCAAGTCGTTGAATTTTGTGTTCCTGGTAAAGCTTCAACTGATCCGGAGTGAAAACTTTTTTTAATTGTTCATCACGCTGTTTTACAATAGTGACAGCCTGTTGAACAAATTCTTTTTTATCAAAATCATTGTCATTTTTTTTCTTTTGCAGCAACTGCATCAATGCTTCGGCAGAAGAATTGTTTATCCCTGAAACCGATGTTTCCTGTTCGCCGGAAA
>JAHEZC010000261.1:2179-4857 GCA_023251275.1 Parafilimonas sp.
GGAAAGATTCAATTCTTTTACAAGACCATCGGTCAGGCTTTGAGCTATTTTTGTTACCATCTCTTGCTGTCCCGCCACATATAAACACGAACAGCTCAGAATTGTTAACAGCAGGAGTGACCTGATAAAAATGTTTCCCATATTTTCAGATTATTATTTTAGCGCAGCAAATTTCTTTTATTTTTTTGGAATGCAGAGCCTGTTGAACATTAATGTGGTGGTATAGCCCGGATTATTTATTGCGGTTAATGTACCTTGCGCCAAACTGTTTGCATGAATATTGAAGAATTATATGATCTGTACCTGCAGTATCCTTCCGTTCAAACAGATACACGAAAATTGCAAAAGGGAGATATTTTTTTTGCTTTGAAAGGAAACAATTTCAATGGCAACCAATTTGCTATAGAGGCCATCGAATCAGGCGCTTCGTATGCAGTTATTGATGAAGCTGTTGGCCACGATCGGTGCTTAATAAGAGTAGATGATGCATTGACTGCTTTACAGCAGTTAGCCAAATATCACCGCGAAAAATTTTCTATTCCCTTCATTGCAGTTACCGGGAGCAACGGCAAAACAACAACAAGGGAATTGGTGCATGCAGTATTATCATCACATTATATAGCTTATGCAACAGAAGGTAACCTTAATAATCAGATCGGCATTCCGCTCACTTTATTGCGCATAAAAAAAGATGGGGAAATGGCTGTGATAGAAATGGGCGCCAATCATTTGAAAGAAATTGAAAGCTATTGTGCATATACTTTACCTACGCATGGTATTATAACAAACTGCGGCAAAGCGCATCTTGAAGGTTTTGGCGGAATAGAAGGAGTAAAAAAAGGCAAAGGAGAATTATATGATTTTCTGAAAAAAAATAATGGTACTGCTTTCGCTTTTGATGATTATGATTACCTGCATGAGATGAGCGCAGGCATTCCTGAAGTAATATGGTACGGAACAAAAAATGGCATCGTCACAGGCAGGGTAAAAATGAGCGAGCCTTTTCTTGAGGCGGAAATTGAAGGCGCTGCTTTTGATTCTGTTCAGACGAAATTAGCCGGTGACTACAACCTTCCGAATGTTTTATGCGCCATAGCAGCAGGGAAATATTTTCATGTACCAGATTTTAAAATAAAAGCCGCGATTGAAAATTATACACCTTCCAATAGCCGCTCACAATTAATAAAAATGGGAAGCAACACCGTCATTCTCGATGCGTACAACGCCAACCCTGCAAGCATGAGAGCAGCTATTGAAAACTTTGCACGGCTGCATGCGAAAAATAAAGTGTTGCTTTTGGGTGCAATGATGGAGCTTGGTGATGAAAGCGAAAAGGAGCATGAAGAAATTGTCAGGCTCATCAATCAATATGAATGGAAAGATGCAGTATTCGTGGGCCGTGATTTTAAAAACTTGCTGAATAACTTTCGTTATTTCAATTCATCAGTTGAAGCGGCAGAATGGCTGAAACAGCAGCATTTTGAAAATACATATTTTCTGGTAAAAGGATCGCGAAGTATGCAAATGGAAAAAGTTTTGGATATTTAAGTATGAGGGAAAGAATACGCATTAATATCATTTGAAAATTCTTTTCTTCCACTATCAATAAAGCCCGAAACAAAAATTGATGTTGCGAAACCGATAAACCTGGTCTCAAAAAAATAATTATTATGAGCAGTATAAAAAAGCCCTCCTATTTATTAAGTGTGCTTACCAACCGCTGCCCCCGCTGCAGGCGTGGCAGGATCTTTGAAACGCACAATGCGTATAATTTAAAAAACTACATGAAAATGTATGAAAGATGTCCTGTTTGCGGTCAGCCTACAGAAATTGAACCCGGCTTTTATTACGGCACAGGTTATGTGAGCTATGTATTAACCATTGCTTTTTCTGTGGCTACTTTTATTGCGTGGTGGTTATTTATCGGCATTTCCATTGACGATAACAGAATTTTCTGGTGGCTTGGTATAAATGCTGTGTTGCTTATTTCAATACAGCCTCTTTTGATGCGGTTATCAAGAAGCATCTGGTTAAGCTGGTTTGTGAAATATGATCCAGACATGGATCGCTTTGAAAAAACTGACCCTGTTAAGCCGGAATAGCTAAAGAACACTCAAATAACCGCAAATAAAAAAATGTTTATAAATTAATTCTCTCTTCTCTTTTATGCTGTGTAAGAAAATAAATTGCCATAAATACAGCTAATACTATTATCCCGGTTAAAGCGGTCCACGGCGTTTGCACAGCAATGCTTATTGCCACGAATGTATAAGCGCAAATAAAAATAACAGGTTGCATTGGATAGAGCTTCATAGAATAAATACCCGTTCCATTGAGATGTCTCGTTCTTTTACGGAGCCAGAAAATACTTGCAGCAGAAGCTGCCATACCAAAGCAATCAAGGAAGATGGTAAAATTGAGTATCTTATCGAATGTCTGCGCAAAAAACAGGATCACAATACAAACAGCGGCAAATGCAGTAAGAGAAACCATCATCACCTCTTTTTTTTCAGATTTCTGCCGGAAAATTTTAGGAAGCACACCATCCTCACTCATGGCAAACATCACACGCGGATTACTCAGCAGCAATACATTTACATAAGCCAGAACGGATAGAAATAATAAGGCAGAAAATGCTGTTGCACCGGCCGGGCCAAACATTTTCCCGGCAACAATAG
>JAHEZC010000262.1 GCA_023251275.1 Parafilimonas sp.
TTGTTTTTCTCTCAATTCGCTTTTCATAGTTAACTCCCTGGTATATGCGGTGCACATAAATTCCCGGAACATCTATGATATCGGGATCAAGTTCACCGGGCTGCACAAGATGCTCAACTTCAGCAATTGTTAGATTTCCTGCTTTTGCCATAGAAGTGGAAAAATTGCGCTGTGTTTTCCTGAATACAAGATTACCCATTGTATCCCCTTTCCACGCTTTTACAAGTGCAAAATCCGCATGCAGTGCAAGCTCCATCAGGTACATCTTCCCGTTGAATTCACGGATTTCTTTTCCCGCGCTTACTTCAGTTCCATAACCTGCCGGAGTAAAAAAAGCAGGAATACCCATTCCTGCCATTTGAATTCGCGTAGCGAATGTTCCCTGGGGAATGAGATCAGCTTCGAGTTCACCGGAAAGCAACTGACGTTCAAACTCAATATTTTCCCCCACATAACTGCTTATCATCTTTTTTATTTGTCCTTTCTTAAGCAAAATGCCAAGCCCAAAACCATCTACTCCCGCATTATTTGAAATACAGGTAAGATGTTTGACTCCTTTTCGCTCCAAAGCTGCTGTGCTGTTTTCTGGAACATTACAAAGCCCGAAACCGCTAAACATGATCACAGCGCCATCATGAATATCAAAAACCGCGGAATCCGCATTGGTGAAAACTTTATTCATACCAGCCATCTTATGCTGCAAATGTATTTAAGGTGTATGAAAAACTGATGATATTTTGTTGTAAACAGTTGAAAGTTTTGTTGTTTTGGATCAGGAATTTTATAAAAAATAAAAGGGCTCTGCAAAAGCCCCTTTACTATACATAGGTTAAAATAAATTCACGCGGTTGCTCCTTTTTTGCCGCTTCCTGCCACTGCTCCAACTACTGCTCCGGCAATGGCTGACAACACCGTAAAGGCAAGTATGTCAACAATCAGCCCGGTCAGTGTCGTAAGGTTTGAAACTCCATACATGGTAAAATCAAACCCGGCGCATACAAGTAAGCCAACAACTGCTCCGGCCATAGCACCTCCACCTGCTGTGGAGATGTTTGCCAGGCGGGTAAAAATGTACGACAACAGAAACCCGCTAAACAGGTTGCCCACAATGAGGGACCAATACACCATTTCTTCACGGTCAACGCCGGTTGCAGAACCTGCATTGCTTTTCATGAAATCGCTTAGAAGGATTCCGTAAATCAGCCATCCTAAAAGGAAATAGACAATACCACCCGCAATACCTGCGAGGATAAACTTGTTTGAGTTCATAAGGCAAAGTTTTGGATTAATGAATAAAAAGACAGTTCTAAAAGTAGGAATTTGTAATGCTATTTGCAATTTTCTTTATGCACATTAAAAATTCTATGGGATGACGGGTCACTTTGAATTCAATAGTTTATTCTTTTTCCAGTAACCATAACTGATGCTTATGAAAGTTTACAGGGGAATTAAAGATATAAAATCCTGTGTTTAACGCTGCTTTTTTCATCCAGTCTTCAGAAGCTGGATAATCATTCTCTAAAACATGATTACTGATGAGGGCTTTTTCAGCATCTTTCAGGGAATGCCACTCACTGTAAATCCAGGTAATGTAACCCTGAAGATATTCTTCACGGCTTTCCAATTGTGGTCTGAAAATATCAATATAAATAAACACTCCGCCTGGTACAAGCGTGCTGTATATAGCTGTAAATGCTTTTTGTTTTTCCTCGTCCGACAAGTGATGCAGGGCATAAGAGGAATAAACAACTTCATATTTTTCCCCTGCTTCTTTGACTGCTTCACGAATATCTTTTTGTACTAAAATGCAGCTATATTCAGCGTCTTTAAATTTTGCCCGTGCATATTCGAGTGCTGTGCCTGATAAATCGTATCCCCTGTAAGAATTCAGTGTTATATTTTCAGTGATAGAATTTATCCCGGAAGCATCGCCGCATCCAAGATCAAGAATATTTATCGGCGAAGTGCCGAATTTCTTTTCAAGATATATTTTCACCTTTGTATGAAATTCGTCATGATACATATAATTATGTGCAACAACTTTTTCATATACGCGCCATGAATCAATAAATATTTCCGCAGAAGAATTGGGCATAAAAAATGGTTAGTTCAGGTATTATTCAAAGCAAAAAATCAATTAAACTTATTAAAGAACTCAAATACCTGTTTACGATTGAAGAAAATAATTATATTTAGTGCTGTAATCATAAACTAACTGCATCCATGTTTAATCATAAAGAGAATGAAATACAACCTGCAGGAAAATATCTTATATGACATCATGAACACTAAAAAATAATAAAATCTGAATATTCTTAAACCTCTGATCATGGGCATAAAAATGCACCTGAAAAAATTTATGGCAGTAACGAGTATGTTTTTTTTAATTGCTATATACTCAAATGCACAAGTTGACAGTGTAATATCACGTCCGTTTTCACCGCCTGATTCTTCTACGGCAGCAGCTAACTCCAACTTCAAAGCAGGCTCATTCAAGCGATTGCTTGTCGGGAGCAATTACCGTGATGAGTGGACCACTCCGGTTAAAGTAAGAGTCATCAATATTGGTAAAGAATATGGAGGCCTTACACCCACTGAAAGAGGTGGCGGTCATCAGACAAGGTCGTTGCGACTGCATGATGTCAAGGGTAAAGAATATGTACTGCGATCTATTCAAAAATATCCTGACCAGGTAATACCCCCTGATCTCCGGGAAACTTTCCTTAAAGATATAGTCACTGACGCCATCTCTGCTTCATATCCTTTTAGTTCATTGTCAATACCGCCGTTGTCAGACGCTGCAGGCGTGCCTCATACGACGCCGCAATTGGTGTACGTAGCTGATGATCCGGGATTGAGAAATTTTCAGAAAGATTTTGCCAATGCACTTTATTTATTCGAAGAAAGAGATGTTCTTGATTCGGGTAAAACTTTCAGCACTGCCAGGGTTTATGATAAACTGAAGGAAGACAATGATAACACAGTTGACCAGCAGGCCCTTTTGCATGCGAGGCTTCTCGATATGTTTATTATGGACCTGGACCGCCATGAAGATCAATGGCGTTGGGGAACAACTGAAAAGCAAAAAGGGAAAACATATTTTCCCATACCCCGCGACCGCGACCAGGCATTTTTTATTAATACAGGAATATTTCCATCAATGGCGCGTAAGCCCTGGATTGCACCCATGCTGCAGGGCTTCAGGGAGCATGCGATAAATATTAACACGTTCAATTTTGGCGCACGAAATTTAGATCGTTCTCTTTTAAATGCACTTACAGAAGAGGACTGGAAAAAACACGCAAATCAACTTGTGGGGCAAATGACAGATGAAACTATCGAGAAAGCAATACATCTGCAACCAAAAGAAATTTACGGGTATTCCGGCGATAAAATTATTGCCACACTCAAAGCAAGAAGAAATTATATGACGGAAGAAGCGATACAATATTATAAATTTTTGGCAAAGCAGGTCGAAGTTGCAGGGAGTGATAAGAATGAGTTGTTTGATGTAATGAGAAATGATGATGGTTCTGTTGTAGTAACAATATATAAAATGGGTAAAGCCGGTGATATGGGCACTAAGTTATATGAGCGAAAATTCCTGTATAATGAAACGAAGGAAGTGCGCTTATATGGAATGGGTGGCGATGATAAGTTTGTAGTGCACGGGAACGGAAGCGAAACCATTAAAATCAGGATAATTGGCGGGACTGGTAATGATATATTTGACAACAATGCGGGCAATGCTGCTGCCGGAAAAACAGTTATCTATGATTTAAAAACGGAGCAAAATCAATTTACAGGCAGCGGCCGTTACAGAAATAAATTATCAGATGACTCTGCTGTAAACAAGTTTGACCGCTATGCATACAAGTATGATGTGCTGGCGCCTTTTCTGTCTATAGCGTACAATCCCGATGATGGTGCTTATTTAGGGCTGTCATTTACCCATACAAAACATGCTTTCAGAAAAACACCCTTCTCAGTGAGGCAACGCCTGAATCTTGTTCATTCACTGCTGACAAAAGCTTTCAATGTGAAATATGGGCTCGAAGCAACTGATATCTTTGGCAAAGCAGACCTCCTTTTAGGTGCAGACTTCAAAGTTCCTGCTGTCAATTACTTTTTCGGGCTGGGAAATGAAACAGAATACGACAGGAGCATCGGGAAGAATAATGTTTTTTACCGGACACGTTTTACACTTGGGTCTGCAGGAGCACAGGTGCGTATAAAGCCTGCTCCGGCTTTTACTATTTCTGCAGGCCCCGCTTATCAATTTTTTTCAATCAGTAAAAATGAAAATGAGGGGCGCTTCATCACAAACACATCATCGAACGGTCTGGATTCAATCAGTTTATTTAAAAATAAAAATTATTTCGGCCCGCTTGTAGATATAAATGTGGATACACGAGACAATAAAATACTTCCTGCACGTGGTGTCAACTGGCAAACCAGGCTTATTTATTACGGCGGGCTTAATAGCTTTAGTAAAAGTTTTACACAGGTCAATACTGATCTTTCTTTTTATACGGCATTCTCCGGAAAAGGTACCGTGGTACTGGCATTACGGTTTGGAGGAGGTGCTAATTTTGGAGGTTATGAATTTTTCCAGGCACAATATCTTAGTACGACAGAAAATTTGCGGGGTTTCCGAAAATACCGTTTTGGCGGAGATAAAATGGCCTACAATAATACTGAATTGCGTATCAGGCTTGCCAATTTCAGCACATCTTTATTTCCCGGAAGTTTCGGCATTCTAATGTTCAATGATATAGGCAGAGTTTGGCTAAAGGATGAAACATCAGAAAAATGGCATGATGGTTATGGAGGTGGTATATGGCTCTCA
>JAHEZC010000263.1 GCA_023251275.1 Parafilimonas sp.
ACCAGTTTAAGTTTTTAATTATGCTCTCCACATTGACCACGATTATTCCGTACCTTTTCTCTGCAGCGGCTTATATTATTATCAGCATGGAAAGCAGCAACATTAAAAAGATAAGCTGGGCAGGTGTAATTATTATGGCTGCATTAGCTTTTGCATATTCTCTTTGGGCAATGGCAGGGCTCGGAGAAGAAACAGTTTACTGGGGTTTTATATTGCTGATATGCGGTACCCCGTTTTATGTTTTGATACTGTGGAGAAATAAAAAAAACACATAAATTCATCTTACGCTATGGATTATACTTGTCAATCGGAAACAGGGAAAATACAATCTCTTTTTATTAAGAGAGCGCAGGATGCTTTTGTCAATGACAAACATCTTGAAGAGCATTGGCAAAGCTTAAATTATCTTGAGAAACCGGATTTTAAAAATGCTTTGGCAGAATACGAATTATTCGAATCAATTTTACAACAACAGGGTGCTGAAATCTATTATTTGCCCCACGATGAAAGCGTGAACATGGATTCCATTTATTGCCGTGATGCGGCAATTGCCACCGATAAGGGAATGATTATTTGTAATATGGGTAAAGCTGGAAGGATGAATGAACCTGCTGCTGAAAGGAAGGCATTCGAAGCGCATGGTATTGCTGTGTTGGGAGAAATAAAAGCACCGGGCACAGTGGAGGGAGGCGATGTAGCATGGCTCCATGAGAATGTATTGGCAATTGGTTATACTTACCGGACCAATGAAGATGGCATCAGGCAGATGAAAGCGCTGCTTGAGCCTTTGGGTATTGAAGTGATCACTGTTCATTTACCTCACTATAAAGGCCCGTCAGATGTATTTCACCTGATGTCTGTGTTGAGCCCGGTTGACAAAGACCTTGCAGTTATTTATTCTCCATTGGTACCAATAGTTTTCAGGAATCTTTTGCTTGATCGTGGTTATAACCTGGTCGAAGTGCCAGATGAAGAATTTGAATCTATGGGTTGCAATGTGCTTGCACTTTCGCCGCGAAATTGCCTGATGGCTGACGGCAACCCAAAGACCAAAGTTGCACTTGAAAATGCGGGATGCAGTGTAACGGTTTACAAAGGTTCAGAGATCAGTGTGAAAGGGGGAGGAGGCCCAACCTGCCTTACAAGGCCGGTTTACAGGTATAGTTAGATCTATAAAATTAACTTAGTGGAACTATAGAATTTATCAAAAATAATCAAGTATAAAGCTGCAAGTAAAAGAGAATACAGCGACGATTTCCTTCTTCTATAGATTTCCAATGATAATTTTAAGGCAACTTTTTCTTACGTAAATAAATTCGTCTTACTTCGTTTAATTTCGCTCTCACTTCAATTGGATATTGCTCATACTTTGATTCAATTTTTATCAGAGCGGTATTAGGCGGCACAGTTCCTTCATTCAGTGCTATTACTTTCACAGTGTCCACTTCATTATCAGTAAGTACTGTTTCAATTATTTTGACCGTGGAGTCTAAAGTGTAATTCTTAAGAATATATTTATTGTTTATCATGATTGTAATTATATCGTCATCTACTATCCCGTTGTCCCAAATTGTAAATTTTATATAAGTGCCTGTAAATGGTAATTCTTTTCCTTTGTCGTCAGATACTTTTATAATATCTGCTGGCTGTGGTTTTGCCTGTTCTTTGTTTTCCTTTGAAGCAGATTGCAGTGGTTGATTTGCTTTATTCGTGCTGAGTATGGCTTTTGCTTTTTTTGAATTGATCAATTTTATTTCGCCATCAGCACAAGAAGATGATTTTCCCGGTTGTATTCCGATAAATTTGCCAGACAAGGTTTCAACCAGCTTATTTTTTTTAAATCTGAGAGTAGCTCTCACAAAACATAAGTCATTTTTTATTAAATCCACTTTCGATCGCAAAATATCTTTCTCTTCAAAACTTATCGTATTTTTTAAGCTATCAAAGGTTCCGGATATTTTTGTTTTAGTTTCATTTGGTCCTCCTGCATCTGTTAAGCTGTAGCCGGTAAGTTGATTTTTTGAGTCTATTGCAAACCGCAGATTATACTTGTAAGATGCTCCTTTGGAAATGAGTATATCACCCACAAAGTAAAGAGTATCACTTGCCGCACATATTTTTGAGAAAAAAAGCAGTAAGATTAAAACGCTGAATATTATTTTGTTCCCTTTACTACTAACCATTGAAAATAAGTTTAAGGATTATGAAAACAGGTATTAGTAAAATACCAAAAAAAAGAAGCTATAAAATACAGCTTCTCTTTAAGTCTGACACGATTTCGTTCAATTAGTCGCTAAACCCTTCTTCGGGTTCTAACCCTCCGGTAAGAATCATGATAAAATCTATAAATGCCCATACACTCACCCCAAGAATAAGAATCGCTCCAATGAGCGCTAAAATAGGAAATGATTCACCTGTACCTGATATATAACCAGCAATCCCTACTGCATACAAAACAATTCCTAATACAGTTCCCCCGAGTTGCATAAACCCCTTGGCTGTTTGACCCATATAGAAACTATGTACACCAAAACTACCCAAAAAAATAGCCAACACAGCGGCGAGAATCTTACTTTTTCCTCCGCTCGCCTTATTTGCCTTCTTTAGTGCTCTATTTTCCTGCTTTATCTGCTTTGCAGTTAGCTTTTTTTCGGCTGAATTGTTGTTAGCAGATAATGTAGTTGTTACGGCTTCGTTTTTTGGTTTCTTAAAGAGAGGAAAAGCTGCTTTAGAATAGCTTCCAGAAATTAATGCAAATAATGCAGTAACAATTGTTAGTTTTAGAATTTTACTCATAGTCAAAAAAATTTAAGGTTAAATAATGCGTTAATATATAAATACCTTTTAGAAAAAAAAATTTTTTTGTTAAATTTTTATGTTGTATAAAAATTTCAATTTGAGCATTGAATGATGTTTGATAATAAGAAAATGTTTTGAGCAAATTCAAAACTTGAAATAAAAATTTTCAACTGAATAGGAAAATTTTATTGGTACAAATTACTTTGCAGGGACAAAATTAAAGTGGCCAAAGTATTTTATATTAATAAGCAGTGTGATGTCTTTAGAATAAATAAAGCTTAGTGTTTCTAAGTTTATATTATGTAAACAAAATACCTCAAATAAAAAAGTGGCTCCCGATGAGCCACTATAATTTTTGTCGGGTGGACTGTCCTTCCGGAGAGCGGGAGAACCAGTCCCGCCCTGCGGGACACCCCATGCAACTGCGCTATCGCAAAAGAACATTGCTATGTTCAGTAAGCCATCGTTGAATACCTCTTTTTTTTATTTCTTTTTCCAACCGCATTGCTTCACTTCTGTCCGAACAAATAATATAACCAATTATTTCCCAGGGTATCCCGTATTTGGTGCTTTTTACTTTACCGGCATTATGGCGCAAAAATCTCAAGGAAATATTATCGGTTTGTCCGCAATAATATTTCCTGCTGACAGTGCTTTTTAATATGTAAACAAAATACCTCAAATAAAAAAGTGGCTCCCGATGAGCCACTGTAATTATTGTCGGGTGGACTGGACTCGAACCAGCGACCCCCTGCACCCCATGCAGATGCGCTACCGGGCTGCGCCACCACCCGAACCGTTCTGGTTCAAAAAATCAAAATGAGCAGATGCGCTACTCCCGCTTGAAGCGGGACGCCACCACCCGAACCGTTCTGGTTCAAAAAATCAAAATGAGCAGATGCGCTACTCCCGCTTGAAGCGGGACGCCACCACCCGAACCGTTCTGGTTCAAAAAATCAGAATGAACAGATGCGCTACTCCCGCCTGAGGCGGGACGCCACCACCCGAACCGTTCCCGGAACTCCTTTTCACAAAGGGTTGCAAATGTAACCGCTTTTTATAGAAATCAACCTATCTTGCACAAAATTTCGCAGCCTCCTCATGACAACTTTATTAAGGCAGGTAACAATCGCTGATCCCAATTCACCCCACAATGGTTCCGTAAAAAATATTTTAATCAACAATGGGTTTATTGAAAAAATTGATGAGCAGATCAATGAAGCAGATGAAATAATTGAAGCTGCTTACCTGTATGTGTCACCGGGTTGGGTTGATATTTTTTCTCATTTCTCCGACCCGGGTTTTGAATATAAAGAAACACTGGAAACCGGGGCAAACGCAGCAGCAACCGGGGGCTTTACGCAGGTATTTACATTGCCAAATACAAATCCTGTAATACAGAACAAACCGCAGGTAGAATATATTGTTCAGAAATCAAAATCCTTACCTGTACATATTTTCCCTTTGGGCGCCGTAACAAAATTATGCGAAGGAAAAGAACTTGCTGAAATGTACGATATGAAGGCAGGCGGTGCAGTTGCCTTTAGTGATGGTACAAGTCCTGTGCAATCATCGGGATTAATGTTGAAAGCATTGCAGTATGTAAAAGCTTTTGATGGCACTATTATACAGGTGCCGATGGATAAAAGCATCGGTCAATATGGGTTAATGAATGAGGGAATAATTTCCACAAGGCTTGGATTGCCGGGAATTCCTGCAATGGCAGAAGAACTGATTGTGGCAAGAGATATAAAACTGACGAGATATGCCGAATCAAAACTGCATTTTACCGGTGTTACTACTGCAAAATCGCTTGAATACATTAAAAGGGCAAAAGATGCAGGTTTGCATGTTACCTGTTCTGTCACACCTTATCATCTTTTCTTTTGCGATGAAGACATAGTGAGTTACGATACCAACCTGAAAGTAAATCCGCCGCTGCGGTCAAAAAATGATATGATGGCTTTGAGAGAAGCTGTGAAAAATGGCCTCGTGGATTGTATCGCATCGCATCATATTCCGCAGGACTGGGACAACAAAACCTGCGAAT
>JAHEZC010000264.1 GCA_023251275.1 Parafilimonas sp.
ACTTTTTTACCGTTAAGTGTATATTCTACATACCATTTCCCTTTTTCTTTAGGCGCAGCAGTATCATAATTAGCAGGGTTTTTGTAAAACAGGTTATTATTCTTGCTATATACTTCATTCTCTATGTTTTTATTTTTCTGCCGCATTTGTTCAGCATAATCTTTCTGCTGTTGCCAGATACTTTTATTTCCTTTTGCAGTATCGGGGTTTTGATACTCTTTTGCAGCATCCTTTTCAACCTGCTCATAGAAACCCGTTGTATTTTGTTTTGGGTCAGCCTTTGTTGATGTAGTGGTTGCAGGTAATGTTTCAGCGCCGGTTTGATAGCTGTCCGTCAGTATAAATCCATTGGGTGTCCTATCTATGACGGTATAACGTGTACGCAATTCTTTTGGCAGGCTATTCCATACCGTCACCATACTTTGTTTAGTATTTACCATAATGACTGCTTTTTGATCTTTCATATTTAGTTGGGCGCCGGTTACCCCTTTCACTCCCTTTACTTCAAACAGGAAAGCCTGAAGATCTTCATTGGCACTGTCACTAAATGGTAAAATGAATGATTTATCCGGATGAAAAGACTTTTTCAGATCGGCCATTTGTTCTTTAAAGGACTTTTCTGTTTGTGCCGTAGCCTCGGGGGCCAGAGTTTGACAAACAAACAAGAACATTATAAACAGTGGCGTGGTAGACTTATGCATAGTGGTTTGTTTTACTTATTTATACTATTGAACTATTTCACAGGTATGTTATATGATACAAGTTCCTGTGTAGTTGTAAAGCTGTTACCCATTAGCAGGTCTTTTCCTTTTTCTACTACTTTAATTTTACCCACACCTTTTGCATAATAAATATCCTGAGTGTTTAATTCCATGTCCTCACCCAGGTAATTAATCGTTACTGTTCTTTCCACATGGAGCACGGGTGAATACGTTTTTCCACGAACACTTAGCGATAAGGCTGTCTCTGTAATTTCGCTGCTAATGGTTACAGGGTTGTTATTTACGACCTGCCTGTCTGTCCATTCTGTGCCCTCACCACCATCTTTCAGTTCAGTAAAACTGAGATATTTACCACTTCCATATTTTTCTGTTTCCCAAATCGGAGTTTTCTTATAATCTGGTTTATTATAATCGGATGGGAGAATAGAATAGTCTTCTTCATATTCTTTTATATACGTATTATAAGCAGGCATTTCGGAATACATTTTTACCGAGCCATCTTCGCAATAGTAATAGATTATGGTATTGTTCCTGTTTGCAACGGTGGTGTTGATTTTATACCCTTTTATGACCTTGCCGCTTTTCAGGGTTTTATCTTTCGCTACGGTATATGATTCTACGACGGTATGTTCACCGGTCATATCCTTACGCATATATGTAAATTTCATTCCATTTACTACCGGGAAGTAACTACAGGAATTACCAGCATCATTTACAGCAGCAGAAGGTGATTTTGTATTTGAAATGTTTGGTTTATTCTCATTTTGAAATCCATACTTCAGAGATCCCAAAAAACTTTTAAAATCAGCAATATATTTAGGGAAAGTATTTTGCGGTGATGAGCAAAGTATCATTACCGCTTGAAGGCCCTGTACATCACATGCAAAATACACACTGTCTTTGCCATCAAATCCCTTACAAAGCCTGCCATTCAAAAGTGGCATGCTTACACCATCTTCAACTGTCTTGTCATAAAAATGGGCTGGTTTAATCCTGGCTGCGCTGATTTTATTCAAAAAATAATCATTTCCGTAAATTTTTTGAAAAAGTTTTTCAACCAAAATTAGAATGGTTGGCGGTTCTTCTTTACTTCCTGCAGCGGGTTCTATGATATATGCATTTGTTGAGCGACCTTGAGATCTCTCACTGACTTTTAAAACCCATTTATCGCTGGGCAAAGTGAATGTTATGTTTGTGCCTTCAATTTTACCCGTTTGTGCAAATAGATTTATATTCTGTAACAGCATGTAGCTGAAAACGAAAGCGGCGAAAAGAAAATGACGGTTCATAACTTAATATTTGATAGTAAATAATGGTTTCCTCCCAAACTTAGAATAGTAACCATCTGTGAACAACCTGCATTTATTATTTGCAGCGGTTGGTTTATTTTTTGAGCAATGGCAGAGAATTTCATAGTATTTTATTTTTTAGTTGGATCCACCAGCGAATAAGGCCTGATTTGCCAAAGAGGATTTGCTACCTTACTAAAACTGTATACTATTTCACGCCTTAAAAAACTAAGTGCAGCTGATTTTACAGCTCCCGACTTTTCAATTGTCGCTGAATCTGCATCTTGCTGGAAATACTTTTTCCAAAAAGGGAAAATGTCTTCGTAATTACCGGTAAGCCCTTTTAGTATAAAAAGCCAGGCACTCGTGTCGGGAAAAATCTGGAAATGTATTGTTATCAGGGTATGCTTGTCATAGCGGTACCAGAATTCAACATTCGACTTCTGGGTAAAAACTTTATGAAAATAATATTTGTTTTTAGTGTTTTCCATTATCAAAGTTGCCATGTTTTTTATGCCGGCGGAATCACTGGAAAAAAAAGCCTGTTCTTTTTGCCCAAAACTATTTGTATTAATAAGTACCAGTGCTGCTATGATAAGTGTTTTCATAATAAATGCGCGGTTTTTGTTTTATATTCGAACTTAAATAATGATTGAGACCGGCGCAATCATCATTTATTATTTGCCCGCTTCCATTTATTTTCTGCGACAGTAAATTAAACAGAGGAAAAAATTGTATCTTATTCTGACAAACTACTTAAACAACCCCAGGCAATGAGAAGACTATTTGGCTTGCTCACCTTATGTTTCATATACTGCAACCTGTTTGCACAACCCGAGAAAACTGATTCCTTTACCAGCGAGTTAAGTAAGCACCCTCTTCCGGACACTAACCGACTGAATATCCTCTACCAGTTAGCGTTTACGTATATATACAGAAATCCAGACAAAGGATTGTCAACTGCTGACGAAGCCTTACAGCTCGCAAAAAAATTAAATAACCCTTTGGGAATGGCGCATGCATACCATGGTAAAGGCGCCTGTTATTACACAAAGGCAAATTATGATAGTAGTCTTTATTTTCTCAGATTGGGCCTGGCTATATTTGAAAAAGCCAATCAATCGCAATTCATTGCCAGATCTTTGAACCGTATAGGCTCCTGTTATCTTTCACTCTCCGATTACAAAGCAGCGCTTAGCGAATTTCAAAAGATGTTAGTAATAGCAGATGAAGACAAAACCAATAACAGTCTGATAAAGGCTCTCAAAGGATCTGCATCAGGGAACATAGCCCTTATTTACTATCAATTGGGCGACAATAAAAAAACACTATTCTACGACTCTATATCGCTACAAGTTTTTCAGCAGGCGGGAGACAGCATGAATGTAGCCAATATGTACAATAATCTTGCAGACATACATTTAATGAATGAAAACTACGATGCCGCTACAGCATACAATTTAAAAGCATTAAGAATTAATGACTCACTCGGCAATAAAGAAGGCAAAGGCAATAACTATTCCTCATTAGGAACTACCTATTTAAAATTGAAAAAATATTCGCAGGCCATCGACTATCTGAACAAATCTGTTGCAATATTCAATGAGTTGGGAGCAAAATCCAATGCCTCCCAGGCATTGGCACATATAGCAAATTTGTATGACATAGCACCCGACAGTATATTGATAAAAAACGGCATTAAGCCTTCCGAAAGATTTGAAAAAGTAGTTTATTATCAGAATCAAGCAATCCAATTAGCGAAAGAAATAAAGGATCTTGATAAGATAAGCAGTCAATGGAAAGCCTTGTCTGTCGTCTATGAACATCATCAACAATTTGAACCGGCATTGGCAGCCTATAAAGAATATACTATAATTCACGATAGTATTGCCGGCGATAAAAAACAGCAGGATATTGTTAGGCAGGAGGTACGTTTCGAAGCAGAAAAAAAAGAGGCGATATTAAATGCTGAACATTCTTCCGCATTAAAGAGACAGCAATTTATAAAAAACGCAATTATTGCTGGAGCAGCCATTTTACTGATTGCAGGGTTGGCTGTTTTTTCATTTTACAAGAGAAGACGTGATGCGGTAGAAAAGCAAAAAGAAGCCGAGCTAAAGTCGCAAGTGAGTGAGACGGAAATGAAGGCGCTTCGTGCGCAAATGAACCCGCATTTTATTTTTAACTCTCTTAATTCGATCAGTGATTATATAGCCAGGAATAATACAAAAGTTGCCGATGAATATTTATCAAAGTTTGCCAAACTGATGCGGCTTATATTGGAAAACTCAGAGAAAAAAGAAGTGTCATTGGCAGAAGATATTAAAGCATTGGAATTGTATATGCAACTTGAATCAATGCGAATGAATAATAAGTTTACTTATGAAATAAGAGTGGATGATGCGATTGATAAAGAAAATACCTTAATACCTCCCCTGATCCTGCAGCCGTTTGTGGAAAACAGCATCTGGCATGGGATAGCAAAAAAAGAAGGACAAGGAAAAATTACTGTTTCAATCAAAAAAGAAGATGATACAATAAATTGCATTGTTGAAGATGATGGGATCGGAAGACAGGCCACTGGCGAAATCACTGCTCTTAAGGATAATACCGCCCGGAGATCCTTGGGTATGAAAATCACTAAAGAACGGATTGACATTATTAACAAAGTCAAAAAAACAAATGCCACAGTGAAACTGACCGACCTGCAGCCGGGAACAAGAGTGGAAGTAAAATTACCTTTGGAATTAAGTTTTTAAAATGCTATGATAAAAGCAATAATTGTAGATGATGAACAACATGCCGCCAACCGTTTAGCTGGTTTGCTGGAAAAGCAT
>JAHEZC010000265.1 GCA_023251275.1 Parafilimonas sp.
CTTCTCTATATCATTCTTCAATTTATCTTCATTAAATGTTTTTTCCGCATTCAGGGTTTGCAGATGTGCATCAAATACCGCCATCAAATTTTTTATTGCGGTATCAGGCGATTTTGCTGCAAGCTCCCTGATGATTCGAATCTTTTCATAATCAACAATGCCTTCTCTTAATTTTTCAAACCGGATGCAACTGTTGCCACCGGGATAGACGAGATAACAATCACCTGCCGCCCATGATCCATAGCGGGCATCACGCATCGGATCTGCGGGCCATGAATCATAAGCCCAGCGCAGGAATCCATTATAGCCATGTGCAGCAGAATACCAGCTTATCCATCTTCCCTCAACAGGGGGTGAAAATAAAAAGTTGTTAGGTTTAGCTGGATTGCAACAAACATAATAGGTAGTCGTTTGTCCCCTTGCCGTTCTTGATTTCACTTGATCCACAGTGGCTTCATTTCCGTATAAAAAACAATAGTCATTCAATAAAGTATCGAGTTGCTGATGCCAGTCACCTGCATAAGTGATCTTCCATGCCGATGAATGATTCTTAACAATCTTAATTGCTGCTAAAGTTTGTTCCATTGCATTTTCGTTGATGCCGAGATAAGTTTTATCAAACCATCCTTTTTTTTGAAGATGTGACATCAGGTCTGTGAGAAATGCATTCCAGTTATTTTTAAAGGTGTTTGATGTTGGCAACCATTGTTCAAATATATAACTGCCGGTTGTTTCGTTTATATAACGAAATCTTTCGCCCCACGGTAAAGGAGTATAAATGGTGATGGCTTTATCAATACCAATACTCATTGCCAGTTCGACATACTGGTCAAAAATATTGTAGTCAAATTTCCATGAGCCGTCTTTGTGTTTTATCCATTCTATCATTCCACCTTCTATGGCATATTCGTTATCACCCCATGGAGAATGTACACCGTAAGTGGTGATATATGTTCCTCCTGCATCGGCATATAATTTCAAATGTTTTTTCAGTAATGCTTTATGTTCTTCGCTCCACGGATTTAGGTGATAGTAGTCAGCAATTACCCAGGGATTTTGCCAAAGATCAAGCCGGTATTGCCAATTATGTGGTGATGGCAAAAATTGATTTTGCACTTTAATCTTCATGTTCAAAATGATATGTGTGTTTTGAGAAGCCACTTCGACTGTGCCACTGTATATTCCGGGTTCTGCATCAGCAGGGATATTGACCGCAAGCCATACCGGCCTTACTGTTTTGCCGGGCACATCGAATCTTTCAAATGATTCAAAGCGATCAGGCATAAGAAAACCTTTGCGGTAAGGCGTTTCACCACATATCGCTTCGGGTGAACCATAAGGATAATTTGCGAGTATGTAGCAAACTTTATTCAATTGAATATTTCCCTCATTCAGCAGCTTCCCGTTTTCATTCTTAAGCTCACTTATTTTAAAGCGGACTTGTTGCAAAGTATCGGGTGACCAAACCACAATTTGTGTATTCAATCGTTCACCTTTCCAGCCTGTTGCTTGCCATAAAAATTCTTCTTTGTCAATATCGGGAACTTCCGCCCTGAAATACAATTTATCTTCCGAACCAAATGATGCGTGCAATCCTCTTTTTTCTTTTGACCAGGAACTCATATCAACAGGTGAATCAAAATCATACTCCGGCCGATAATGCGGACCTGATACGGGAAGTTTTGATGAATCTATTTCTGCTTTATAAGGCTGCCCAAAAGAACAGATGCCAAATAAAAGATGTATAAAAAGAATGGAAATATTTTTTGTCATGACTCATTTCATTTTCATCACGAGGAATTGTGTTTAGCTTTTGTTCCCAAAAATCTCTTTATGCTGCTTTACAGGAAAAGGGAACAGCACACTTTGTATTGTAATGCGTATCATTTCAGTTTATCAAAAACAAATTATTCATTTTTTTGAGCCCTGAAGTTTCTTACATAAATAATTAAGCGGTATCAAAAAATTCTCAAGCGGGCATAAGTTGAAGACTTTAACTTCCAGGCCAATTATCTCATTTCATTCTTTCTTTTACAAATGCCAGCACTTTACTATATGCATCCTTTGTGGCAGCTTCATCATGATCTGGATTGCTCGGATTAGCAAATCCATGATTGGCATCGTATTGATATAGGGTCAATTTTTTTCCTGCACTTTCCATGTTTGTTTTAAATTCATCTGCAACCTGCGGATTTATCCATTGATCTTTATTGCCAAAAATACCCAGCACATCGCAGTTGAGCGTTTTTAACCGGCTTATATTTTTTTCGGGCTGTCCGTAATACATCACACAACCAACAGCCTGGCTACCGCCTTCAATAGCTGCCTGCAAGCTCCATCCGCCACCAAAACACCAGCCGATAGTAAACACTTTTGCATTGCTGCCCGCATAATCATAAGCACCCTTTATAATAGCTGTTGCTCTTTCTGTCTTTACACTCTGCACATATTTCGAAGCTTCATCACGATTTGCAGCAACTTTGTTATCATACAGGTCCAGCGCAATCACATTTATGCCAAGATCATTGGATAGTTGCTCACTTTCCTGTTTTATATAATCATTCAGCCCCCACCATTCGTGAATAACAAAAAGGTAGTAAGGCGTAGTTTTCCCCGCTTTTACTTCCCATCCATGAGCGTCGGCGCCGTCGGCTGTTTTGAAATGAACGTCTAGTCCTTTTGCGCTGTTGTAAGTAAATGGCAGCGGGTCTTCATGCGACATCACAAATTCCTTTTCTGATGCAAACAGGGCAAACTTTTCAGTTGCAGAAGGCATGCAGCAACTCATATTCGTCTGTGCTTTGCCCGAATAGAAAAAGGCGGTAAAAGCAAAAAAGAAAAGTATTTTTTTCATAAAGCAGTTTTTTGTACGATATAAATGATTTAAGAACAGGAGAATAAAGTTAAACCAGTTCTTTTAATTACAAGTTTCCCACATTGCGTGAAGCAAAATTTTTTTGACCCGGAAATTTAATTTAGGTTTGCATGACCTCTGAGAATTTAATTTTCATCCCAAAGGTCGCATCAATTAAATCACTGATCTATCGGTAAAATTCATGGAACAAGTTATCGTGTTTGTTCGGGTATTTTTTTTGCCGGTTCAGTAATAGTTTGACAAAGTACAGGAATACATAACAGGCGGAAGCAGTATAAGCAGCACATAAATCCCGGTTTATCAATAATTAAAATAAATAACCATTCTATATGGCAAAGCATATTTTTGTTACAGGTGGCGTAACAAGCAGTCTTGGCAAGGGCATTATTGCTGCATCGCTGGCAAAGCTGTTGCAGGCAAGGGGTTTCAGTGTGACCATCCAGAAATTCGATCCTTATATCAATGTTGATCCAGGCACACTAAATCCTTATGAGCATGGAGAATGTTATGTAACCGAAGATGGCGCTGAAACCGACTTAGACCTTGGACATTACGAGCGGTTTTTGAATATTTATACTTCCCAGGCAAACAATGTGACTACAGGACGTATTTATCAGACAGTAATTGATCGGGAACGGGCGGGACATTTTTTGGGTAAAACGGTACAGGTAGTTCCGCATATTACAGACGAGATCAAACGCCGCATGCTGCTGCTTAGCCAGGAAGCAAAATATGATATTGTGATCACTGAAATCGGCGGCACTGTTGGTGACATTGAGAGTTTGCCTTTTATAGAAGCAGTCAGGCAGTTACAATGGGAACTGCCCGATGAAGATGTGGTGGTAATTCATCTTACATTGATACCTTACCTGCGTGCAGCCAAGGAACTTAAAACAAAACCTACACAACACAGTGTGAAAATGCTGAGTGAAACAGGTGTGCATCCAGATATAATTGTATGCAGAACGGAAGAGCCCCTCGGTATGGATATAAAGCGAAAGATCGCCTTGTTCTGTAATGTGAAGCAGGAGGCCGTAATTGAAGCAATGGATGCCTCCACAATTTATGAAGTTCCATTGGCAATGCTTCGCGAAAAGCTTGATGTAATTTGTTTAAAAAAGCTCAATATCACCGATTATAAAGAACCTGATCTGGATAAATGGAAAATATTCCTGCAAAAACTTACAAATCCGAGGAGCAAAGTAACTGTTGGCTTAATCGGTAAATATGTAGAGTTGCAGGATGCTTATAAGTCCATACTTGAAAGCTTTATACATGCCGGTGCAATGAACGAAGTCCGGGTGCAGGTAGTGAATGTGCATAGCGAGCACATTACAGAGGAAAATGTAGCCGAAAAATTACAGGGTTTGGATGGTCTTCTTGTCGCTCCGGGTTTTGGCAATCGCGGTATTGACGGAAAGATCAATGCTGTGCAATATGCACGGGAAAACGGGTTACCTTTTTTTGGTATATGCCTCGGTATGCAGATGGCTGTGATCGAATTTGCAAGGAATGTGCTGGGCTTAAAAAATGCCCATTCTACGGAAATGGATGATAAAACAACTGAGCCTGTTATCAGCATGATGGAGGAACAGAAGAAAATTAAAAAGATGGGCGGCACTATGCGCTTAGGCGCTTATCCGTGCGATATAAAAGAAGGAAGTCTTGCACACCGTATTTATGGCAGTACGCATATAAGTGAAAGGCATCGCCACCGCTTTGAATTTAATAACTGCTACCTTGAGTTGTTTGAAAGTCATGGAATGATTGCCAGCGGCATTAATCCGGATAGCGGCCTTGTCGAAATAATGGAAATACCCGGCCATCCTTTTTTCATTGGTGTGCAGTATCATCCCGAATTAAAAAGTTCGGTGGAAAAACCATCGCAGCTTTTCGTTCATTTTATTGCTGCAGCTAAAAAGTTTAACGAAAGGCATACTGCCGTAAAAAATCCATTACTGGAG
>JAHEZC010000266.1:0-2301 GCA_023251275.1 Parafilimonas sp.
TGTCATATAGGCTTGTACTCCGGGGTCCCTCAATCCATACCGGCGGTAATGTTGCAGCGTATCTGTGGTTCAGGATTTGAAACCATGACAGCCGCAGCAGACCAAATAACACTAGGAAAAGCAGATATAGCACTTTGCGGCGGTACGGAAAATATGACACTATCCCCTACCGTTAGCTATGGAAATAGGATGGGGTATCCATTAGGACGGGTTGAATTTAAAGATTTCCTGTGGGAAGCGCTGAATGATACTTCAGCAGTAGCAATGGGTTGTACTGCTGAAAATGTTGCACGCCAATATAAGATCACCAGGAAGGATACCGATGAGTTTGGGAAACTCTCTGTGGACAGAGCGATTGCTGCCACTCAAAGAGGTTATTTTAAGGATGAAATTGTTCCGCTCAACTCCACTGTATTTGAGGCCGAAGGATTGAAACCAAGGAAAGTTTCTCTTCCAAGAAAGGTAGTTGATTTTGTTACTGATGAAAATATCCGTCCTTCCACAATTGAGGATATGGCAAAACTATCTGCTACATTTGAAAAAGATGGCGTACAGACTGCCGCAAACTCAAGCGGGATAGTAGATGGAGCGGCATCGGCAATAATAGCAAGTAAATCATTTATTGCAGCTAATAATCTTAAACCACTTACCAGGGTAGTCGCTTCTGCAACCAGTGCGCTTGATCCCAAAGTAATGGGATTAGGACCGGTGCCGGCAATCAGGGTACTGCTGGAAATGACCGGTTTAAAAATTGGTGATATAGGGCTTATTGAAATCAATGAAGCTTTTGCTGCGCAATTCATAGGCTGTGAAAGAGAATTAGGTTTAGACAGGAATATCTGCAATGTGAATGGAGGGGCAATCGCATTTGGCCACCCGCTTGCAGCCAGCGGCCTTAGGTTATCATTAACCTTATCAAGGGAAATGAAAGCCAGGAAAGTAAAATACGGCATAGCATCAGCCTGTATAGGCGGTGGACAAGGAAACGCAATGTTATTTGAAAACATAAATATGTAGTAATGACTGATCAGAAAATTTACAAATGGCAAATGACCGCTCTTGATAAAGAGTTTACTCTTATTGAGGAACCTATGCCTGTTTTAAAAGACGGAGAGGCATTGGTTAAAGTAGCCGGATGTGGTGTTTGCCATACTGATATTAGCTTTTGGCACCATGGTGTGCAGACAAAGCATGCCTTGCCGTTAACCCTCGGTCATGAGATCAGTGGGAAAGTGGTAAGCGGCCCCGCTGAGTGGTTGAATAAAAATGTTATCATACCTGCCGTGCTGCCGTGCGGCGAATGTGAGCTATGCAAAAAAGGCCGTAGTAATATATGCCGTAACCAACTGATGCCCGGCAATGACTTCGATGGCGGGTTTGCTTCACATATTAAAGTGCCAGCAAAATATTTGTGCCCGGTTCCTGATTCTGTGTTAAAGAAATATACTCTTGAGCAATTATCCATTATTGCTGATGCGGTTTCTACCCCATACCAGGTGATGAAGAAAGCCGAAATAGAGCCCGGAGACCTCGCTATTGTAATTGGTGTTGGTGGTGTGGGTATTTACGGAGCTCAGATCGCGAAAATTTTCGGCGCAAAGGTATTAGCGCTTGATGTGAATGAAGAAAAACTTGCGATTGCTAAAGCAAATGGCATTGATGCCACACTCAACATTAAAGGACTGGAAATAAAAGAAATAAAAGAGAAAGTAAAAGCTATTGTAAAAGAACTGAAGGCTTCTCCTTTTTGCTGGAAAATATTTGAAATGTCTGGCACAAAGCCAGGGCAGGATGTTGCATTTAATCTCGTCACTTTTGCTTCCACACTTTCTATTGTTGGGTTTACTATGGACAAAGTAGAAGTGCGCCTGAGCAATTTAATGGCTTTTGATGCAAAACTTATCGGCACATGGGGTTGTAAACCAGAACTGTACCCCGAAGTTGTCCAGTTGGTAGCAAATGATAAACTCCATATTGATGAGTTTGTTCAAACATTCCCAATGTCGCAGATTAATGAAGTATTCAGGAATACTTTGGAACATAAATATATCAAGCGTTCGGTGCTTGTACCTGATTTTAACAATTAAAAGAACTATATGGAAAACTTAAAAAATCATGACCTTGTAACAATCGAATTTAAAGAGATTCTATTCGAAAGGCGTCATTGTTTAGACAAAAACGGAACTGCTGTTGAAGGCTTGTATAATGCATGGATAATACTTAATAACCCTAAGCAATACAATTCTTATACAACGGCTGCTATAAAGGAAATTATTCTTGGCTTTCGTCAGGCTTCCAATG
>JAHEZC010000266.1:2331-4832 GCA_023251275.1 Parafilimonas sp.
AGGCAATCCTCAGGAGTACTCCCAGTATATGCGCCTGTTCAATGACATGGTTTCTGCAATACTAATGTGTGAGAAACCTGTTATATGCCGTATTAATGGTATGCGCGTGGGTGGCGGCCAGGAAATAGGAATGGCATGTGATTTTAGCATTTCAAGCGATATGGCGCGCTTGGGGCAAGCCGGGCCAAAGCATGGAAGCGCACCTATAGGCGGAGCTACAGACTTCCTGCCGCTTTTTGTTGGCATAGAACGTGCGATGTATTCACTCACTTTATGCGAACCCTGGACCGCTCACCAGGCCTATTACTTTGGCGTACTCACAGACATTGCCCCGGTTTTAAAAATGGACGGCAAGTTCATTGCAAACCCATTGGTAGTTACGGATAAGATTACTGATGAGTATGGAAGAATCATCTTTGGCACAATGAAAACAGGTGAAGAATTGGCAAAAGCCAAGGAAGTAGTTGCCAAAGCGGAAGTTGACCTGGCGATGCTTGATAAAACAGTTAATACCCTGATCGCGAAGATACTCCACACCTTCCCTAATTGTATGAATAAGACGATTAGCGAAGTACGCAAATATAAGCTGGAGCATTGGGATAAAAACAAAGAAGGAAGCCGTGAATGGCTTGCCTTGAATATGATGACTGAAGCCAAAGCAGGTTTCCGCGCATTTAACGATGGGCCAAAGGAAAACAGGGAAGTTGACTTTGTACTGTTACGCAAATTACTTGCTGAAGGCCATGAATGGAATGAAGAACTTCATCAGACCATTTCTCCCCAATTTCAAAAACAAACTGTTTAATTATTATTATGGAAAAAATAAGGGTTAATTATTTATACGGCGGCGCGGTTGCACAGGTCATCCTGGACGATGGGAAGGGGAATGTACTTGATCATATAATGATGGGAGAACTGATGACAGCTTTTGATACATTCAAGCATATGCATGGTGTTAAGCTGATCACATTTGAAGGAGCCGGGAAGCATTTTTCTTTTGGCGCCAGTGTGGAAGAACATAAAAAAGATTCTGCAGGGGCCATGATTAAATCATTTCACCAATTATTTATTACCTTAAAAGATCTTGCAATTCCCACACTGGCTAAAATTACCGGGCAGTGCCTCGGTGGTGGTATGTAATTAGCAATAATGTGCAATTTCCTTTTTGCGGAAAAGGCTGCCAAACTTAGCCAGCCGGAAATTATTCTTGGAGTATTCCCTCCGCCGGCATCTATAATTCTTGTTGAGAAGTTAGGATTGGCAAAAGCAGAAGAGTTAATAATAACCGGAAAAGCTATTAATGCGGAGGATGGGAAGTCAATGGGGTTAATACAGGAAGTATATAATGATAAAGCAGAATTGGAAACCGGTGTTAATAATTTCATTGAGCAACAAATTCTTCCTAAAAGTGCGTCATCATTGAGATTTGCAGTAAAAGCCAGCAGGGTAAAGTTCAATCATGTTTTAACGAATTTCCTTCCTGTGCTCGAACAGATGTATGTTAATGAGCTGATGAATACTAAAGACGCTAATGAAGGAATTAACTCATTTCTTGAAAAAAGAAAACCTGTTTGGGAAAATAATTAATAATAATTATTCAGATGAAAACTATAAAAACAGTAGGAGTAGTAGGCGCAGGAACAATGGGCGCCGCCATTGCCCAAAAATTTGCACAGGAGAATTTTATTGTTATTCTTGCTGATCGTGAAGAAAGCTATGTAAAACGTGGAATAAACAACATTACAAAAATGTTGGTTGAAGGTATTGAGCGAAAAGTATTCACAGAAGAGCAGGTTGATAATTACCTTTCAAACATTAAGGGGACCCATAACCTGGAAGACCTGAAAAGTTGTGACCTTATTGTAGAAGCAATATTTGAAGATTTCAATGCTAAATCAGATTTGTTTAAAACTCTGGATTCTATTGTTGGCCCGGAAACAATTTTAGCTACAAATACATCCTCTTTCTCAGTAAACGATCTTGCTCAATCAGTTTCTCATCCCGAAAGGTTTATCGGGCTGCATTATTTCTATCATGCCGCTAAAAACCGTCTGGTAGAGGTAATCCCGGGAGAAAAAACATCGCAGGATGTAATAGATACGGCAAAGGCATTCTCTATGCTATCCGGCAAAGACGCTATTATATGCAAAGACTCCTATGGATTTGTAGTTAATCGATTTTTTGTTCCCTGGTTGAATGAATCTGTGCGGCTGCTGGATGAAAACATCGCTAACATTGCTACCATTGATGACGTCTGTATGAAAGTATTTGGCATTGGTATGGGCCCGTTTGCCCTTATGAACGCTACAGGAGTACCAGTGGCATACCATGCAGAAAAAACGCTTGAAAGATATGGAAGCCTGTATGCTGTAAGTGAAAAACTTAAAGACCAGGCATTGTCGGGCAAACAGTGGGAGCTTGATGGAGATATTTTAACAGATGAAGAAACAAGGAAGAAGATCAGTGACCGGATGCTTGGAATCGTATTCTTTGTTTGTTCC
>JAHEZC010000267.1 GCA_023251275.1 Parafilimonas sp.
GGATTTGAAAGAGTGTGTGAGCTTTTCATGATTTTCTTCAGGCTAATATATTATTAATGAATACTACAAGTTTTAATCTGCCTAAACCCTGGTTGATCAGTGAAAAAATAATAGGAATAATCATCACCCTTTGGGGAATGGCTACTTTATACAGCATTACGCACACAGTTTATAATATGCTTTCAACAGGTGCTGAAACAGGATTTCTCCGCCCTGAAAATATTTCTTACGTGAAACTGCTTGGAACATATCATTTGAATTTCCTGCTCAGCATCGCCACTCTTTATGCGGGTTTCAACCTGGTATTCAATTCAAGGGAAGCGTGGTTCATGTGCCTGGTTGCTGCATTTATGTACACCATTTTGTTGCTGACGTCAGCAGGTGGAAGCTCAAAAGGCGCCCATCAAATAGCCGTTGTTCATAATTACAGTTACCTGATTGCGGCTGTGATTGCACTTGCCGTATTTATTTTGCTTTTACAAAAACCGTTCAGGAAAAAATACCAACCTAAAACAAGAGAATGGATTATTACTATTGGAATAATGTTGTTATTATTATTGGATAATGCGATTTTTTAAATTATAGATCTTCCCAAACTTTCTGTGCAAAATACTCCAGCGATGGATCTCTTGCACCCATCAGCAGCAGCACACAATTATTTGTCAGGTGTGATCGGGCAGCATTTAAAAAATCATTACGATGCTCAACAAAAAATGCTTTTTTGCCCAACGCCTTTAAATCATTAATCAAATCATTTGCAGAAATATCTTTTTCGGCAGTGCCGCCTGCATAAAAAATTTCACTCATCCATATTTCATCTTCAGTGCGCAACACTTTAGCTATCTCCTTCACAAAATCATTTTGTAAAAATTTTGTCGGCCCGTATCCATGCGGTTGAAACCAGGCAATTACTGTTGGTGCAATAGCCTTGCACGCTTCGATGGAAACTGCACATTTCACAGGATTGTGCGCATAATCATCAATCAGCCATATACCATTTTTGTTGCCTATTACCTGGTGCCTGCGGTAAATTCCTTCATAGTTTCTTAATGCTTCAGCGCAAACTTTTAAATCCACGCCCAATTGATTCGCAACCGCTGAAGCTGCCAATGCATTTTCCATATTGTGTTTGCCAACTAAAGAGAGGTTAAAATCAACTTTATTTATTTTGAAACTGATAGAGAGTCCGGATTGAGAAAAATCTGTTGCTATATACCCCGCGCCTGAATTATTGTCAAAAGAAAAATCATGCTGAATATTTTGTGATAATTTTTTTGCAAAAGAATGTGATTGGTTTACTATGAACAACTTTTTTGTATTGGTTTTAAAAGTGTTGAAAATATCTATTAATGCATCCATCTCTTTGTGATCTTTATCAATATTCAGCAATAAGCCGGCTTCAGGTTCATATTGCACAATAGAGCCATCGCTTTCATCAGCCTCAATCAAAAGCCATTCACCTTCACCTACTTTTGCATTCCCGATCTTTCCGTTTTTTATGAGGCTTACTAATCCTGCGCCGCTGATAATTCCCGGCTTTAATCCCGCATATTCCATAATATCAAATAGCATGGCAGTTGTCGTGCTTTTGCCCGATGTGCCGCCAACAGCAATTGTTCTTTTGCTTTTTGCAATCAGCGCCAGTAATTCAGAACGCCTGATGATGGGAATATTAAGTTGCTTCGCCTTTTGTACTTCCATCACAGTATCTTCTATAGCAGCAGATACAACAGCCACATCCGTTTTTTTGGTTATACCTTCGCCATCCTGCAAAAAGCATTGAATGCCTGCCGCCTCCAGCTTATCTTTTGTTTCGTTGTATTCCCCTTGTTTAAAATAACGGTCACTGCCGCTCACATTTTTCCCAATACCTGAAAGATATTGCGCCAAAGCGCTCATCCCTGAACCGGCAACACCTATGAAAAATGGATTTTTAAAATCACTGATTGAAGAAATCATGTTACAAATAAAATTATTCCCTGTGAATTGAAAGAATGAAGAATTTGAGTAAAGAAATTGTTCCTTTAATAACCGAATAACAAATTACAAATTCGAGTTATGTTAAGGATGTTTTAAAAAGTCTTTCATCAAAGCGAAAATCTTTTTTTGGTTTAAGTTTTATTTTTTTAAAAAAGGTATGCGTTGGGTTAATGAGATAATTATGCTCATTCTCTACAATTGCAGAAGGGCATTTCAACATAAAAAAGTTTGATTGTTTTAAAATTTCGCTGCCCATCCATTGTGAATAATCAAAATCGCTCCACCAGTTTTTTTTCAGTTGTGCTAATTTTATTTCTTCAACCGGGCCGTTTACAGGAATTTCTAATTCAAGCAATTGAATAGTCTGTAATTCTTTCAGTGTACCTGCATTTGCCAGCACTTCAAGGAGGCTAAGCGAAATACTCCAACTGGTGTATAACAAAGGAATACCCGGCAAATTCCATCTTCCGCCATATAACTTAGCGCCGGTTCCGGAAAGATCATCGGCATACCTGGGATATGCAAACCTGTAAACTATCATGTATAAACGCCGTACTGGATTCTTCCAAGCTGATCAAGCAAATCTTTTATTCCCTGGGTAGTATTAAGGGAGGTAAAATTGAGGGTTTGACCGAGTGCTTTTTTTTCTTGCCTGAGCCAGCGATAAAAAGCATTGGGATCAATAAAGGTTTCAAGACCTTCATGAATTAATTGTTCAATATGGAGGATCCTGTCCACATAGATACCTTCAAAGTTTTTATTTTCTTTGGCATAGCGCTGCAGAGTGCGCTCTGATAAATGTAAAATATCAGCCCATTCTTTTTGTGTAATTGGAACACGCGAAGCAATTTTTTCAAATTTCCTGTATGGAAAATCTTCCACTGCAGGTATTCTCTTTACAGGTCTGTAAACCAAAACAGGCTCCTCAACCTTTGAAGTTTTACTTTTGGTGGAATAATTCTTTTGTTTTGCGACTTTTGCCATATACGTCATTTGTCAACAAATGTACGACAAATGTCTAAAATCCAAAATTTTTTTTCGAAGTTCCGTGCTAATCCGGGAATAAAATCGGGAAAAATATCATGCAGTGTTTTTTGCACCGGAGAAATTATCAGATAGCTTTGCTGACCCAATATAAGGTTTATGCAGGAAAAATATAGTCAGTTCAAAGCGATGTTTGCAATCACTAAAGCTGGATTGACAGCCACATTTCGCAGTCCATCAGCAGTTGTTTTTACCATTGGCTTCCCGTTAATTTTTATCCTGGTGTTTGGCTTTATTGGAGAAGGAGGTGGTTTTTCTGTAAATGTAGCAATGGATAAAACCAGTGATTCAACCAACCTTTTATATTTTGCAATCCGGAATATTCCTGTTTTACGATTTACCGATAAAACAGGCAATTCAGTAAAAGAAGATCTTGAAAAGGGAAATATTACGGCGATCATTAAAATTGAAAAGAATACTGCAGATAACCCGGCGTATCTTATACATTTAAAAAGTTCAGAAGCGGTTAGTCCTCAAAATCTGCAGACTCTTAAATCCATTCTTAACTCGGTTATTTTATCACTTGATACGGGTCATTCTCTCATGGCAAAAGTTGATGCCAATATTGAAAAAATTCCAGGGCGTGTTTACAGGGAAATTGATTTTATATTGCCGGGCCAGCTTGGCTTTTCGTTACTCAGTGCAGGAGTTTTTGGTGTTTCATTTTTATTTTTCAACCTCAGGCAGCAATTAGTGCTGAAAAGATTTTTTGCAACGCCTGTCAGGCGTTCTTATATTGTTCTTGGCGAGGCCATCAGCCGTGTGATATTTCAAATGATTGCATCAGTGGTGATCGTATGCATAGGAAGATTCGCCTTCAATTTTACACTGATGCATGGATTAATAACTTTTCTGGAAATAATGTTTTTGAGTTTTCTCGGCCTCATCGTATTCATGGGTTATGGTTTCATTGTCAGCAATGTCGCAAAAAATGAAAGCAGCATACCGCCATTTGCCAACCTGTTTACATTTCCGCAATTTTTACTTTCCGGCACTTTTTTTCCTATAACCGTATTTCCAAAATGGCTGCAATTTTTTTGCAATCTTTTGCCATTGACTCATTTCAACAATGCGATGCGTGACATTTCATTTGAAGGCGCAAGCCTGATGAGCACATGGAAAGATCTTGGAGTATTGCTGATATGGGGTGTGATATTATATGCAATCGCCATCAAAGTTTTTAAATGGGAATGATCCGATAAAAAATTTCTTATGCGCTTTCTGAAATTAGCTTTGATCAGCCTGGTTGTCATGTTTATTATTGTGACTGCCATTGGATTGTTTTTTCCTTCCACAGTAAGGGTTTCGAGAGCTATAGATATTTATGCAACTTCCGACACACTTCATCATTTTATCAGTGATGTGAAATACTGGAAACTTTGGATGCAGGGCGCTGAGAAAAGTACTATACAATTTCTTTCCGCAAAAACTGCCGGCGCAGGAACAGTTGCAAGGATTGGCAATGATGAGGTTGGTATTCTTTCAGCAGCCCCGAATTCAATCCTCATTCAATGGAAAGGTATTAAAGGAAATATTCAAAACAGCGGATTTGAACTCATCAGTTATCCTGCAAAAAATATTACAACAGTTCAATGGTGGTTTGAGCAACATATCAACTGGTATCCCTGGGAACGTTTTGCTTCTATAATGAATGATAAAATTCTTGGCCCGTCAATGGAGCAGAGTCTGAATAATCTTAAGCTGCTTGCTGAGAAAAATTAGCTTCGTCATTTTTCAATGAGGAATGATTCAATCGCAGTATAAACCTTATCAAGTTCATGATGCGTAATGCAATAAGGAG
>JAHEZC010000268.1:0-3488 GCA_023251275.1 Parafilimonas sp.
TGCGGGGGCGTAGCAAGCGGTAAGGAAGAATATTATTCTTTTGATTACGGCGATATACATTTTATTTGTCTTGACTCTTATGGCGAGGAAAACAATAAAAGATTTTATGACACTACCAGCACCCAGGTTCTCTGGTTGAAATCTGATCTCGCTGCAAACCAACGCAAATGGACCATCGCATTCTGGCATCACCCGCCTTATACAATGGGCAGCCATACTTCCGATGGTGAAGCAGAGTTGGTAAACACAAGAACAAATCTTATACGCATACTGGAAAGAAACGGCGTGGATCTCATTCTCTGCGGGCATAGCCATGATTATGAAAGATCTTATTTCCTGCATGATCATTTCGGAATGGAAAATACATTCTCATTTGATGCAAATGCATTCAGCAATTCCAGCGCAAAATATAACGGTACTGCTAACTCATGCCCCTATTTCAGCACAACAGCAAAAGTAAAACATGGTACTGTATATGTAGTGACAGGTTCTGCCGGGCAATTAGGTGGTACGCAGGGAAGCTTTCCGCATGCTGCTATGTATTATAGTAATGCCACGAACGGAGGCTCATTGGTGATAGAAATCGAAGGTAACCGTCTTGATGCAAAATTTGTCGCGACAGATAATACCATCAAAGATCAGTTCACCATTATGAAAGATGTAAACAAACTAACGAATGTAGCTATTAATGCAGGCCAGTCTGCAAAACTCACTGCTTCCTGGATAGGTAATTATAGCTGGAGTACAGGGGCTGTAAAAAGTGCCATAAATGTAAAACCAGTGGCGCCGGGAAATTATACTTATTGGGTAAACGATAATGCCAATGCATCTGCCAAATGCTTAAGTGATACATTTCATGTAACTGTTTCGCCTGCTGCCGAATTTGCTGCCAATAAAACCAAATCAAACCCGCCAAAAACAATTGATAATTTTTCTATTAAAATATTTCCAAACCCGGTACAGGGGCAGTTTCAAATAAGCATTCAAACGGAAACGGAACAACATTTTATATATGCTATTAGTGATCTTTCCGGAAAAGTGATCAGCAGTAAAAGCATTCAAACATCAACAGGAACTACACAGGTTTCTGTCAATTTATCCGCGGGCATATATTTGGTAGAAGTGATTAATGACAAAGGGGTTCGCAAAACTGAAAAAGTAGTCGTCCCATAATTTTACTGATCTCAAAATAATTTGCGGCGTTATTAATAAGTGTGAGTTAAATATAAAACGATACTATTTTAAACATGCCCATTTTTTTCATGCCTCATGCGTTGCATTTTTTCAGCGATCAGTTTTTTTTCAGCTTTTGATGTGGTGAGTGAATGGGACTTTTCGAGATATTTCAAAGCTTTGTTTTTTTCTTTCAGTATCATATACAAATCTCCCAGCACTGCATTGTATATATATTGTGTGTTCAATATTTTTTCTAAGTTTTCAATATGCAATATTTCGTCAACAGCTTTTTCAGTTTGATCGAGCTTTGATAAAACAATCGCCCGGTTGAGCTGAACGACAGGCGTTTTTTTTCTTTCATAGAGCATATTGTACATATCGAGGAGTCTATGCCAGTCTGTTTCTTCAAAGGAAGCTGTATGACAATGTTCTGCAGCAATAGCCGCTTCAATATGATACACTGATAAATGATTGCCTGTTGATGAAAGATTTAGATAATAATAACCGCGGGCAATCAAATCTTTATCCCATTTACTTCTGTCCTGATTTTGCAAAAGAATGATATCATTATTTTCATCTAACCTGCTGTCAAATCTTGAAGCGTGAAAGCACATTAGAGATAAGAGGGCGAAAGTTGCAGGCCTGCCGCACAGTTTTTGTTCGCAAAGCAATAAGCATAACCTCATGGCTTCAGCACAAATATCTTTTCTTATCAGTTCGTCGGTCTTGAGCGAATTGTATCCTTCATTAAACAATAAATACAAAACAGTATAAATCATATCCAAACGCTGCAATAATATTTTGCCTGAAGGTATTTCCAGTTCGATCCTGTTCTCTTTTAAAAATTGTTTTGCCCTGTACAATCTTTTCCGGATAACCGCTTCGTTTGTGATCAGGGCTTTTGCAATTTCTGCAACGTCAAAACCAGAGACGGTTTTCAACGTGAGCGCCACCTGGTCTTCCGCATGCATGGATGGATGGCAGCACGCAAACATCATGCGTAACTGGCTGTCTGCAACTTCAGTATCAAGAAAAAATTGTTCAACGGTATTTTCTGTTTCAGCCTGGATGCGCTTGCTGACTTCTGCGGAATATTGATGTGAAATTTGCGCATGCCTGATAATGTCAAGCGCTTTGTTCTTCGCCACCTGCATCAGCCATCCCGATGGATTGTTGGGAACAGTATTGTATTTCCATGTCTGTGCTGCTTTTAAAAAAGCTTCCTGCACTACATCCTCCGCCATCTCGATATTATGAATACCGAAAATGCGTGCAAGTACAGCCACCATTTTTCCCGCTTCGTGGCGAAAAAGATGATCAACCAGTTCATTCGAAGAAGCATTATTCCGATTAAGAATGTATGCAGTTTCCGTTTCACTGTTCATGCAAAAAAATTTTTAATCGCCGGCTCAGTTACCGATCAGTGACCGTTTCTTTTGCAATAAGCAATCTTGCAATGATGAGGCAAAGAACAATAAGCCCGGTGAGTATTACCGGAGGCAGAAAAGTAAAAATTGCCATCATTGCAAAACATGCGCCGAAAACCAGGAGATTAATATTCAACAGTCCTTTTATTGCACCTTTGCTGATCTTTTTCAGCAAATAGAAAATCATCACGCCTCCGTACAAGCATAACAATGTAAAACAACTGCTTAATGCAGTAAAGAGGTTTGATACGGATGGATGAAACCCAGCACCCGCATCTGGCTTGTAATTCGCCATCAGATCGTACAATTGCTTTTCGGTATCATTTTCGGGTTGAGGCGATATGAACAATGAAATTGAATGAAAGGCTGCAGTAAGCAATTGTGCAATTGCTGCTGCCTTTATCCAGAAAGAGGATTTTGTAATCATAAGGATTTAATTTTTTGGTAGCTCTTTCAGTAAACGAAGACTGTGAATACCCGGGACATTTACATCGGTATGACCATCACTTCTCTTACTTCCACACTTCCGCCAAGCCCGTAATCAGGAAATCCTTTTGTGGCAGCAACCGCCTCATCAATGTCATTGGCTTTAATAATGAAATACCCGCCCACCAATTCTTTGCTTTCCGCAAAAGGGCCATCGGTTACTACCTGGTCTATACCTGAAACAGTTTTGCCGCTGCGCACCAACGGCTTTCCATCTACATAAATTCCCTGGCTGCGAAGTTCTTCAATCCATGCAAACCATTTCTCCATGTGGTTTTGCGCCTTCTCAGGGCTTAATTCCAACTCTTCATAATAAGGTCCTTTAAAAAGAAACATAAAGTCTTTCATACAAATCGTTTTTAATTTTACAATAATATTACTGCAAATGACGGGTTAGTA
>JAHEZC010000268.1:3498-4819 GCA_023251275.1 Parafilimonas sp.
CGGACAAAAAATACAAAAAAATTCAGTATGGCCTGAAGTTATGTGACCAATGAAATAAATTTTCCTTGCAGTTGTATGTTTTCAATTTATTTCTTTAGTATTAAAAAGAATACTTTTGTCTCAGGACAGAAGAAGATTAAAAGAGATATTTAAGCCTGGTAAAAAATGAAAACAAAAGTATTTATCTCATTTGCCGTTAGTTGTGCTGCCGTTCTGATTATTTCCTGCTCAAAAAGCGGCTCCTCCGGTTCAGTATCTTCAACTTTACTGCAAATAACTGTCACAAACGGTTTTGGATTTCCTGTTTCGGGGGCAGCAGTAAGTCTCTATTTATCAAAGAATGATCTTGACAGCCAGATCAACAGGGTAGGAAATCCGCTTACTACCGACGCAGGCGGAACAGTAACTTTCCACGACCTTTCCGCGATAAATTATTTCTGGTATATTGAAAAAGGATGTCAGAATAATTACAACGGTATTATCAGTTCTGCAAACGCTTTAAAAGAAAATGCGCTGAATATTGCGAGTATCCTGGTATCTGAAACAGGCGAAATGAAATTTGTAAACACCTCCGCCCAACCTTACAGAATATTTCTCAACGGATCATTGATCATAGACAGTCTTCCGGGATTAAGCTTGAAAAGTATCATGAAAGTGCCCACGGGATTTTATATAATAAGGGTCCTGGAAATTACCAGCGACCCATCTCCAACTGATAAAATATATACAGGCAACCTGAACTGCGGAGATACCTTTGTCACCACTTTTCCATAACAGTTCTCAAAAAAATGATCGCTTTATCAGGATGATAATTTCAGGAAATAAAAAACCCCACCAATGATTTTTGATGAGGTCTTTATATTTCTCCGGAAAAATCTTTATAATGTTTTCAGCACATCGTTCATATTCCTAACTGCAGCAGCACTCTTGGCAAATGCCGCCTGCTCATCATCATTCAGTTTATAATCAATAATTTTTTCCCATCCATTCTTTCCAATTACTACAGGCACCCCAAGGCAAATATCGTTTTGTCCATATTCTCCTTCAAGATATACGCAGCAGGTAAATAATTTTTTCTGGTCTCTTACTATGGTTTCAACCAACGCAGCTCCGGCGGCTCCCGGTGCATACCATGCAGAAGTACCAATGAGCTTTGTAAGCGTAGCGCCGCCGACCATCGTATCAGCCACAACTTGTTTTTGCTGTTCCTCAGTTAAAAAATTGGAGACGGGAGCACTATTCCATGTGGCATAACGTATCAAAGGAATCATCGTTGTATCACCATGGCCGCCTATTACTGTTGCATTCAAATCGCGGGAAG
>JAHEZC010000269.1 GCA_023251275.1 Parafilimonas sp.
GATGATTCATGCCGGAGGTGAATTTACTCCAAATCCGCTGGGGACAGGTTTCTGGAACCATGCTGTTTATCGCGCAGGCTTCTATACAGGCAAAGATTATATTAATGCAGATGGAAATGACTACAAAGTACAGGCATTTACGTTTGGGGCAGGTTTTCATCTCAGGAAATTCAGGTCTTACGATAACCAGTTTACATTTATTAACACATCTTTTGAATTTGGCAAAAGAGGCAGTACCGTAAACAATGTGACGGAAAATTTTTTTAAATTTTCCGTGGGATTTTCTTTGAGCGATATTTGGTTTGTAAAACGCAGGTATGATTAAGGCTTTCCGGCATATTCCTGTTATGAAAGCAGCTTTTTTTTCAAGCTGCTTTTTTGTCCTGGGTTGCGAAAATGATTTTAATGAAGTACGCGATCTCGGAAAGAAAAAAAATGCACAGGAAGAAGCGAATAACATTGAAAGTTATATTAGTGAAAATGCCATAGTCAAAGCAAAACTCATTTCACCCTATATGTTGCGAACAGAAGGCGATACAAACCTTGTGGAATTTCCCAGAACATTGCATGTAGATTTTTATAACGACAGCGCCAAAGTGGAGAGTAAGCTTTTTGCCAGGTATGGCAGGTATTATGAAAATAAGGGTAAAGTATTGCTCAGGGACAGTGTGATAGTGTTTAACATACAGGGCGACACATTGAAATGTGATGAACTCTGGTGGGATCAAAATAAACAAATATTTTATACTGACAAGCAGGTGCATATACGCAAACCTGACGAAAAAATTGATGGTACCGGTCTTGTTGCGGATCAGAATTTTAAAAGCTGGACCATCACGAATGCCAAAGGACCGATTAATGTTCCTGATAGTACGCTTCCTGCGAATTAATTATCTTATTTTCGATGTATGGAACAGGTGTACATGCTTCTGTTGATAGCGGCGATGCTTTTGTTCATTGCTTTTTTTGCAGGCATTGAAATTGCTTTTATAAGCGCCAACCGCCTGAATGTGGAGCTTAAAAAAAAGCAAGGCAAAAGAAGCGGCATCATACTTTCCCGTTTTATGGATAAACCTGCGCGGTTTCTTGGCGTATGCCTTATCGGCGCTAATGTTTTTCTTGTGGTTTATGGTTTGCTTTTCAGTGAAGTAATGAAAGATTCGTTCTGGAATCCTTTCCGAATTGAAAACGAATATGCAAAACTGGTCTTTGATACTTTTTTTTCTGCGCTTGTCGTATTGATTTTGGGCGAATTTTTGCCCAAAGCGATATTTCGGGCAAAGAGTGATTTATTACTTTCCTTCTTTGCCCCTGTCGCAAGTTTTTTTTATAGTTTTTTTGATTCAATCGCATCCGTTTTTGTAAGCATGGCGGAAAGCATATTAAAATATTTGTTCAATGTGAGAGTAAGAGATAAAGGAGAGCCTTTTTCAAAAGTGGATCTGGAACATTTCTTTCAGCAGACAAAAGAGCAATCCGGTGATTTGCAGGAAATGAACCAGGAATTATTCGAAAATGCGCTATCCCTTCCTGCGGTTAAGATAAGACAGTGCCTTGTGCCCCGAACGGAAATCGAAGCGGTAGATATTCATACAAGTGTGGCTGATACTACAAAAAAGTTTGTGGAAACACAGTTGAGCAGGATAGTTGTATTTGATGAAAATATTGATAACATTTTGGGATATATTCACCAGTTGGATTTATTTAAAAAGCCTTCTACCATAAAATCTATTTTGCTTCCTATACCGGTAGTGCCGGAGAGCATGGGTGCGACGGACCTGATCAATAAATTTACAAAAGAAAGAAAGACTATCGCATGGGTGGTAGATGAATTTGGCGGTACTGCCGGCATTGTAACAATGGAAGATGTGCTCGAAGAAATATTCGGCGAGATACATGATGAATATGATACGGAAGAATTTGAGGAGAAACAGATCTCCGAAAATGAATTTGTATTTTCGGGCAGGCTTGAGCTTGATTACCTCAATGAAAAATACCAGCTCGAATTTCCTGAAAACGAATCGGAAACATTATCGGGATATATCATTAACCAATATGAAGCAATTCCTCTGCCTAAAGAAAGAATTATTATTGATCAATTCGAATTTGATATTTTAAATGTAAGTGATACAAGGATTGAAATGGTAAAAATGAAGGTGCTGAAATAACAGCATAATGCGGGAAATAATAAATAATGGTGAAAATAATTTCTTCTTTTTATTGCCCTGAAACATTTCATACCTGCACCCTTACCTTTGCACCCTCACATATTTAAATTATTCAATGGCAAATGGTTTTTTTCAACGGAGAAGCGGTGGCAGAGCTGAAATGGCTTTTGTTGACCATCTCGAAGAATTACGCTGGCATATTATACGTGCTTTACTGGCAATACTTGTGGTTGCAGCAATTATCTTCATAAAAATTCAATGGGTATTTGACAACATAATCGCCGGTCCCATTAACCAGAATTTTGTCAGTTACCGTGCTTTATGCAATTTAAGCCATTGGCTTCATCTGGGAAATTCACTTTGCCTGCCTGCTGTAAGCATAAATATGCAAACAACTACATTTGGAGGACAATTTTTCGGCAGTTTCTCGATTGCTTTTGTTGGGGGATTAATTGTTGCTTCTCCCTATATTTTCTGGGAATTCTGGCGTTTTGTGAAACCTGCACTAAAACCAAATGAATCAAAAGGAACCCGTTTTGTGATCTTTTGGGTTTCATTTTTTTTCCTGCTTGGTGCCTTGTTCGGATATTTTATACTTGGTCCGTTTACATTTAATTTCCTGGCCAATTTTAAGGTAAGCGCATTGGACACAGTTCAAACAAAGCCAACCATCAATGACTATCTTGATAATCTTACAAATCTTATTTTGGGTTGCGGTATTGCATTTGAATTGCCTGTGCTTTCGTATGCCTTGACAAAAATCGGTTTGATCACACCATCCTTTTTAAGGCGGTCAAGAAAATATGCGATTGTTGTAATTCTGATTGCAGCGGCTATCATTACCCCAAGCCCTGACTGGTATAGCCAGACCATTGTGTTTATCCCGCTTTTTTCACTTTATGAATTGGGTGTATTTGTATCGGCAAAAGTGTACAGGGAAGAGCAAAAGCGTGAAAACGAAGAATGGAGCTGATGCAATATATTTGACGGTTAAAGCATGCAAGCGATATTATTATATAACTGGTACGAACTTTTGTTGCATTTTTCTGGCTTATGAACAAATTTTTTTCACTTTTTTTTATTATGCCTGTATTTGTCTTTGCGCAAAAGAAAGATATAACGCAGCAGTTTTTGTCTGGTGTTACAGCTGCAGGTCTCAAAGCTAAACTCAGTATAATTGCAGGCCCCGATATGGAAGGCAGGGAAACGGCGACTGCGGGACAAAAAAAAGCAGCATTATATATTGAAAATTATTTTAGGCAATTGGGACTGCAGGCCGGTGCTGCAGATGGCTACCAATTATTCTTTCCCGCATACCAGGATTCGATAACAAATTCTTTTCTTATTGTGAATGGCAAAAAACTTATCGTAAACAATGATTATACGGTGAACGCCTCTTACCTCATAAACGATGAGTGGAGTAGTGACAGCATAGTGTTTGCATCTTTTGGTATAATGGATTCGTCGTCTTCCGATTTCAAAAATCTTACTGTAAAAAACAAATGGGTGCTCATTGCGGAAGGATCTGTTGCTGACACCAATAAGACTTCTGGATTTGTTTCTTACAGTTCTAAAAACCCGGCTTCAGATCTTATGAAAATAAGCTGGGCAAAAAATCACGGAGCAGCGGGTGTGTTGATTGCAGCCAAAGATTTTCCAAAGAATAAACCTGCTGCGCAAAAAGGCAACATTTATCAAAAAAAGATCAATATTAAAAATATACCTGTATTCTATATTTCCCTTCAGACAGCATCGGGTATTTTGAATAAACCCCTGCAGTCATTTTCGGAATTGAAGAAAATTGATAAAGGGATGTATGCAGTGCAACTTTCCGCGGACATAGCAGTCACCACTTTGAACCTGCAAAGCAGCAATGTGATTGGTCTATTGCCCGGCACTGATAAAAAAGATGAATATGTGTTGATAACAGCTCATTACGATCACCTTGGCAAAAAAGATTCAGTGATCTGGTTTGGCGCCGATGATGATGGAAGCGGCACTGCCAGCGTGCTTGAAATTGCAGAAGCATTTGCAAACGCAAGAGAAAAAGGCCATGTACCACGGAGAACAATTGTATTTATGACTGTATCAGGTGAAGAGGAGGGCTTGTGGGGAAGTGAATATTATACGTTGCACCCGCTATTCCCGCTTGATAAAACCTCAGTGGACCTGAATATTGACATGGTAGGCAGGATTGATCCGAAAAGGGAAAATAAAGATTCGATGAATTATGTTTACCTCATCGGCGAAGACAAGCTGAGCACCGATTTAATGAAAATAAGCGACAGCATTAATAGCAAATATACCCATCTCGATCTGGACAGAAAATACAATGATCCCAAAGATCCTGAACGTTTCTATTACCGCTCAGACCATTATAATTTTGCTAAAAAAGGTGTGCCCGTAATTTTTTATTTCAACGGTACACATGCCGATTATCACAAACCCACTGACACGGTTGATAAAATAAATTTTGATGTGATGGAGAAAAGGGTTCGGCTTATTTTCTGCACAGCATGGGCAATTGCTAACAGGGAAGAAATGCTCAAAAGAGATATACCTTTAAAATAAAAATCTTTCGGAAAAAGTCACTGGTAATACTGTTAATCTGGCAGCGTGCTGAAAAGAGAAAAATA
>JAHEZC010000270.1 GCA_023251275.1 Parafilimonas sp.
GCAAGCCGAGGATCAGCAAGTATCTAAGCATTGAAAGGGAACCCGGAATTACCAATTATCTTATCGGAAAATGCACGATAGATGAAATCATCAGGCCGGTCACTGATACGCCGGGACTTTTCGTCGTACCAAGCGGTGCTATTCCCCCCAATCCTGCTGAATTAATATTGAGCACAAAAATGGAATATCTGATCAAAGAATTGAAGAACAGGTTTGATTACATACTTCTCGATTCTCCGCCTGTCGGTTCAGTCACTGATGCAAAGATACTGGCACGCTTTGCCGATCTCACGCTTTATATCATAAGGCACAGGTTTACACCCAATACTTTTTTGCCCATGATCAATTCCCTCTCGAAACAGCAAGTAATGCCCAATATGATGATAGTGCTTAATGGCATTAAAAGGCGAAAAGTGATGGGTTATGGATACGGGTATAGTTACGGCTATGGTTACGGGTATGGATATGGGTATGGATACGGTTATATATCCCACAATAAAAAGCAAAAAGGGAAAAATGGATTTCGCCTGAAGAATAAGAAAGGAATTTCTGTGGCGAAGGAAGATGTGAATAGTTGATGATGTTTAAGGTTTAAAGTTCAAAGTTCAAGAAGTTCACAGTTTCAAAATTCACGGGTTCAATTGTTCACAAGTTCATCATTTGCGGTTCGCTGTTCATTGTTTAAAGTCTGAAGTTTAAGGTTTAAGGTTTCAGAGTTTCGTACTTCGCACTTCTAACTTCGTCCTTCTTAAATATTCAATAGTCAAAAGTTCACACTTCACCGTTTGCTTCTTACTAACTACCGACTACCGATTTCTGGTTGCTATACAAAGTTTTAGGTTCAATATCAAATGCCGAATATCCAATATCCAATATTCAATGCTCAATGTTCAATGTAGAAACAGGATCAAATCTAATGCATGTGCCGGATAGCGGGAATAATTGATAAATCATCTCAGCAATTAGAGGAAGATGCGATTACCATGCGCGATGCCATGCATCGTGGCGGACCGGATAGTTGCGGTATCTATCATGATGCTGATGCCGGGCTTGTATTGGGCTTCAGGAGATTGTCCATCATTGACCTGAGCAATGCGGGCAACCAGCCCATGCAGGATGAAAAAGAAAATATTGTACTGGTATTTAACGGAGAAATTTATAATTATCAGTCCCTCAGAGAGGAATTGACCGGGTTTGGTTACCATTTCGCCACACTTACCGACACTGAAGTAATTATCAAAGCCTACCAATGCTGGGGCACGGGCTGTTTTTCAAGGTTCAGGGGCATGTTTGCCCTTGCGTTATATGATAAGCAAAAAGGTGAAATAATACTTGCAAGAGACCATGCCGGTATTAAACCTTTGTATTATTACTGCGATGATGAATGCCTTTATTTTGCCTCGGAAATAAGGGCTTTCAAAGCCTTGAAAAATAAATGGAAAGAAAATGAAAACTGGAAGGCCTACCTGCTCCTGTTCGGGTTTCTTCCCGAGCCTGTTACTACTTTAAAAGACGTTTTGCCCCTCGAAAGAGGTTCTTTTAAAATATTCGATGTACACACACTTCAACAAAGAAAGGCATATTACTACAGGCAAAGATTTACTGAAGATGTCACCAATTTTGAAACAGCAAAAGACCTGATCCGCAGCACGCTGCAAAAGGCAGTTGAACGGCATCTGATTGCCGACGCACCGCTTGGATTGTTTCTCAGCGGTGGCATAGACAGCAGCCTCCTTACCCTGCTCGCTAAGTCATACAAAAAGGATCAGCTATTTACCCTTTCCATTGATTTTGACGAGTCAGATTTCTCTGAAAAAAAGTACCAGGATATCATCGTTAAGCAATGTGGTTCCATACACCAGTCTTTTACTGTAACAAGGAAAATGTTTTTCGATGATCTGCCTGATATTTTAGAGGCAATGGATCAGCCCGGGGCAGACGGTATCAATACCTATTTCATCAGCAAGTATGCAAAACGATCGGGCCTGAAAGCTGTGCTGTCGGGCGTGGGCGCTGACGAACTGTTAGGCGGGTATGCTTCATTTAAAAGGGCGGCAATCGTCAATTGGGTCAGGCCATTACCAGGCTCCTTTTTTAACCTCGCTGATCTTTTTACTGGCGATAGCTACCGGAAAATCAGCTTTCTTAAAAGAAAGGATGCAATTGGTGAATATTTGTTTTACCGGGGATATTTTAGTCAGGCTGAAACAGCCGCTTTGTTAAATGCAGATGAACAGGAAATTAACAGGCTTCCAGGCCTCATTCCATTGCCCGGCCTGGTGCCAGGTTTAAGCAAAGGAAACAGGGTTTCATATCTTGAAAGCAATCTTTATATGCAGGGCCAGTTGCTGAAAGATACCGATATGATGGGCATGTGGCATGGCGTAGAAATAAGGGTGCCTTTTCTTGACCAGGATTTTGCAGATGCAGTTCACCAGGTGAGCAGCCTCCTGAAATTCGGGCATAAACAAGCTAAATATTTATTGATTGAAAGCTTTAAGAATATTCTTCCCCGTGAGATTTGGGACAGGCAAAAGAGCGGGTTTGTATTTCCCTTTGCACACTGGATGAAAGATGATTCAATCTTTGGCAGTGAAAATAAACTCCTGAATTATAATTTTAAAACAGGAAGGCTAAAGTGGAGCAGGTACTGGGCTTATCTTTTATCGCAGCAATTCGATAAAAACACGAAGCCATCACTCCTGCGGACGCAGGAATCATTTCGCTGCGAAGCCTCATTCCTGCGAATGCAGGAATCTTATTAATGGATGATCCCAATCCTGCTGTATAAGATACCCACCTGCGTGGGTATGACGATACAGTGAGAGCGAGGGTACATGACGATGCACAATTGCTGTTACACCTATGCAACCCAAAAAAATCCTGTTTCTCAACCTTACCGCTTTTTCACAGACAGGAGGCATTGAGAAATTCAATAAATGCTTTCTCAAAGCCTTGCATAGCCTCGAAACTGACGGCATTATTTACAGTGAATCATTTTCGGCGTACGATCACGCGGCAGATGAAGATTATTACCCGGCTTCAAAATATACCGGCTTTAAAAAAAGGCGCTGGCTTTTTGCACTCAGAAGCGTGCTTAAAGCAAAGGATTTTGATGAAGTGATACTCGGCCATATCAACCTGGCCGTCATCGGTTGCAGCATAAAGTTCCTCTATCAAAAAAAAGTATTGCTTATTACGCATGGTATCGAGGTGTGGAAACCGCTTGCAGGTATCAAGAAAAATATTACAGAAAGGGCTGATCTTATTCTTGCAGTGAGTGATTTTACCAAGAGCAAATTATTGCAGGTGCAGCAGGTGCATGAAAACCGTATCCTTATTTTTCCCGATACCCTGGACCCTTTTTTCGCCTTTCCCTGGCAATTCAGGAGAAATACGGATTTGAGAAAAAGATACGGTCTGAATGAAAATACGCCTGTCCTTTTTACCCTGACAAGACTGGCAGATAATGAACAATACAAAGGCTGCGACCGGGTAATCGAATGTCTGCCCCAACTCGTACAATACTACCCGCAGCTTAAATATGTTGTCAGCGGTAAATTCGATGCAAAGGAGAAAAAAAGGCTGGACCGCATCATTCGTGCCCTTGAGCTGGAAGGCCGGGTAATCTTTACGGGTTTTATCAAAGAGGAAGAAGTGGTGCCGCATTTCCTGATGGCCGATGTGTTTATCATGCCGAGCAGCGGGGAAGGGTTTGGCATTGTGTTCATTGAAGCAATGACCTGCGGCTTACCCGTTATTGCCGGGAGCCGTGATGGCAGCGCAGATGCCCTTCGTAACGGTGAGTTGGGAACATTGGTTGACCCGGATAATAAAGAGGAAATAGTTGATGCTGTAAGGGAAGCGCTTGATGAAAAGTCGCAGGCATCAGAATCTAAAAAGTACCGCCTGCAAAGAAAAGCATTGAAGTACTTTGGATTCGAGCAATATAAGAAGAGACTAAAAGAAGTATTGGCGGGGGATGAAGTCTGAGGTTTAAAGTTCAAGAGTTCCAATGTTCAACAAGTTCATTGTTTAAAGTCTAAAGTTTAAAGTTTAAGGTTCAGGAGTTCACAAGTTCACGGGTTTGCCTTTCAGTCCTTACTGTTGAATAAACGAACACACCATCGTGCAACGTCATGCCTGCGCAGGCAGGCATCTCATCAATTGCAAAACGTTTTTTGTTTCAGGAGATTCCTGCATGCGCGGAATGACGGCTCCGTAGTGGTAATCATCATGCCCACGCAGGCAGGCATCTCATCAATGGACATCGGTTTCTTCATTTAGGAGCTACCTGTTCCGCCCTCGCGGAGAATGACGACACAGGAATTATCGGCTATTTTCGTACTTTTCAAATAATCAATATCCAATGTTCGATGTTCAATGCTCACGAGTTTCGTACTTCGCACTTCTAACTTCGTACTTCTGAAATATTCAATAATCAAAAGTTCACCGTTCACGTCTTACCGACTACTGATTACTGACTACCGACTACTGTTCAAAGTTTTAAGTTCAATATCAAATACCTAATACCCAACATTCAATGTTCAATTTTCAAAGTTTCCTGAAGAACCAGACCGTGTATGACCAATGAAGAAACCTTTGACCTGGTGATTGAGCCGCGGGCGGGACTGTTTGACCTGCACCTGAAAGATGTATGGCGCTACAGGGACCTGCTGCTCCTTTTTGTGAAGCGGGATTTTGCGGCGCAGTATAAGCAAACCATCCTGGGGCCGGTATGGCATTTAGTGCAGCCCATCCTGACCACGCTGATGTTCCTCCTCGTTTTCGGGAAAATT
>JAHEZC010000271.1 GCA_023251275.1 Parafilimonas sp.
CCGTCGTGTTATTGAGCGCTATGGCAGCACGTTTATAATCTGTTTTATCTGCAATGCCTGCGGCATAAAGGCTGTTTGCGTCCTTCAGGCTTCTTTCAAGCCGGTTGATTGCTTCTTTTGAAACCTGTATTTGCTGCACTGTGGCCAATACATCGTAAAATGCTTTTGATACGTTTACTGCTACCTCAATTTTCGAACTGCCGGTTGTTTGTTTTGACAACTTTCTCACATCATCTTTTGTGCGGCTTGCAAGCAGCACGTCCCGGTTGAAAATATTCTGGCTGAGTGTAACCTGCAGGGCAGAGGTATTGTCCACTCCAAACTTAATTACATTACCTCCGATCACCGCCTGCTGCAATTGAAAATTATGCTGATAGTTATAATGGAAATCCAGTTGAGGATACCAATCGGCCAGCTTGCTTTTGATAGTAGTTTCAGTAATTTGTTCATCAATGAGCGATTGCTGTATTACAGGCTGATGATTTAAGGCGTATTGCACGCAGTTCTCCAATGTGGCATTTACAAGCAGGGAATCGGAATTTGTTTGTGCATTCGATGTCACAAACAGAAGCTGCAGGCAGAAAAATATAAAATAATATATAACTCTCTTCATAAATATACAATCATCCGGTAATAGCAATAATGGATTTAAAGGCTTCAACAGGCAGGCAATCACATATTAGTATAGCTTTATTAAGCGAAGAAACACAGTTGCAAAAATAATAGTTCATTTGTAAATATATACAACAAGACTGAAGATTGTGAAGAAAGGAATTGAAATGCGACATGAAGGCGAAATGTTGATACAAAAAGCCGGTTTTTTCCAATGACCTTATAGGGTAAAATTCAAATATTATAATGATGATAATAAAGCCGGATGCCGACCGAATTATATTACAGCCTGTACAGGTTGCTTTTCTTGAAATGCATACAAGGCCTGCGGAGGCAATTGATAAAAGAGAAGGTGTTTTTTTTGAACTGATTCCAAATCCTGTTGATTTGGAAACTTACCGGGAATATTATTACGGAGTGGGAGAAAAATATTACTGGCTTGACCGGATGGTAATGGATGATGAAGAACTGTTTCAAAAAATTAATGCAGTCAATGTGCATATTTATGTAATGCATACCAATAACGAAGCTGCTGGTTATGCTGAATTCCTGCTGGAAAAAGATTACACAGAAATTGTTTACTTCGGGTTGTTGCCTTCTTTTATTGGAAAAGGCCTGGGAAAATATTTTCTGCAATGGGTTATTCAAAAGGCATGGAGCTATCAGCCGCTATGGATACAACTTAACACATGCGTGCTTGACCATCCAAATGCATTGCCTTCATACAAAAATGCCGGATTTAAAGAAGTAAAATCAGAAATACAGCAAAGAAGGATTTTGAAATGAGATCAAATTTCAAAAGTCATATTCTCCCACCGGCACTCATATAATTTAGAGCACTTTTATCTTGACATTCTTAAACCATACCTTGCCATCGCCGTGATAGTCCTGGAAAGCAATATGCCCGGCTTTTGCAGCACCATATCCTTCCGCGTCTTTCCATTTGTCGGCAGCTTTTTGCTTTTTCCACTCATCGCTCCATAATTCATATTCCACCACTTTCTTTCCATTAAGCCAATGCTCCACATGCGCTTTGTTTTTAATGATCACCGTATGATTCCATTCACCCGGCGGATTGGCGGCATTTACTACAGGCGCCTGCATGGCGTAATTGGCACCGCATTTCTGGAAGTCTTCCACTTTACCGGCATAGCCTGCATCATCCATCAACTGGTATTCTGGGCCGCTTAAATAAGTTTCGGGATACTGCTCTGTCACTAAGTACAGGATGCCGCTGTTCGCTTTCGGCTCCATTTTCCAGTCAACAGATATTTCAAAACTTTCATATTCTTTATCCGTAATCAGGTCTGCATAATGATGGTCTTCCATTTTATGGCAATAAATAGCGCCGTCAGCCACGCTCCATGACCCTGGTTTTTCCTGGTAAGTGCGCCAGCCATCGAGATTCTGCCCGTTGAATAATAACTTCCATCCCTCTTTTTTTTCGGCATCTGTAAGCTGGTTGTCATTCCCGGAAAATGTCCATACATCTTTTGCAGTTGGCAATGCATAGCTTCCTGTGAAAAAGAAATAAGAGGAAGCAATGAGAAGTGTTAAAAAAAGCAATATTTTTTTCATGGCAATGTTTTTAGATTATTTGAAGTTAAAAAGATTATTTGATACGAAACAGCAAAGCATCACATTCATCAAAAAAGTAAATTGCATGTATAATTAGTGAAGATGCTGAATTTCCTGGCGGTTGTTGTTTTACTTTTATCTGCGGCTCCCGATTTTACAAACGATAAGATTGATCATACTTTTATTATCAGTTTCAACAATAAAGTCGGCAATAATGACCTTCATCTGGACAGTCAAAATTATCGCAACTCTTTTGGTGAAATTTTTACGGTGCATCAGTTTAAATATTATATTTCAAATATCGAATTGAGAGACAGCATAAGCGGAGATTCAGAAAAGTTTCCTGATAAATATTTTTTGATTGATGAAGGAGATTCGATGTCTAAAATAATTTCACTCAATACATCGCTTCCTCATATCACTTCCATAAAATTTATGATTGGCGTGGACAGTTTGAAAAATGTAAGCGGCGTGCAGTCAGGAGATTTGGATCCTGCAAAGGGAATGTTCTGGACCTGGAATACAGGATATATCATGGCAAAATTAGAAGGTGAATCACCATCCGCTCAGACTGCCGGTCACAGGTTCAGTTTTCATGCAGGCGGGTATAAGAAAGATGAAAATACAGCGAGAGTAGTTGTATTGAAATTACCTCAACAACAACGTAACAATGTTATGATTGAAGCAGATGCAGCCAAATGGTTTGATGCATTGCACGAAATAAAAATAGAGGCTGCGCCTGCCTGTCATGAACCAGGCAAACTTGCTGTTATGCTTGCAGATAATTATTCTGAGATGTTTTCCATTCCCCAAAACAAATGAAAATTTATAAGGCAGTTATATTGATTATTTTTTTTGTCATTGCCGGAATAAGCTGGATAGGAAGAAATAATATGTCAGAACGAACACACCTTTTGAAATTTGTTGTTCCTGAAGGATGGCCGCAACCAGTTTATGATTTCAAAAATAATCCGCTCACTGAAGAAGGTTTTCAATTGGGCAGAAAATTATTTTACGATGGAAGGCTGAGCAAAGACGGGAACTTCCCCTGTGCTTCCTGTCATCAGCAATTTGCTGCATTTGCCACGTATGATCACAGCCTGAGTCACGGGTTTCATAATTCGCTTACGAGGCGCAACGCCCCTGGTTTGTTTAACATGGCATGGCAAAAAGAATTTATGTGGGATGGGGGCATCAACCACCTTGACCTGCAGCCCTTAGCGCCTATCAGCGATACAATGGAAATGGCAGAAAATATTAATGATGTGATACAAAAATTAAGATCTGATGAGGAATACAGGAAAATGTTCAAAGCTGCTTTTGGTGATGAAATCATTAACACGCAGCGGATGACTAAAGCACTGAGCCAGTTTGTATTGATGATGGTTAGTAACAACAGCAAATATGACAGAGTGATGCGTGGAGAAGACAGCTTTAATTTACCCCAAAAATTAGGGTATGATATTTTTAAACAGAAATGTGCATCCTGTCACGCAGAGCCTTTGTTCACAGACCTGAGTTATCGCAATACGGGATTCCCGGTTGATAGTTTTTTGATGGATTATGGCAGAATGAAGATTACACGAAATGCCGGAGATTCCTTAAAGTTCAAAGTGCCGAGTTTGCGCAATGCACAGGTAACTTTTCCATACAGTCACGATGGGAGAATGTTTTCACTGCTAAGCATGATGGATCATTACAGAAAATCAGTTGTGAAATCACCCACCACAGATTCTCTCGTTAAGAATGGAATTAAGTTATCAAATTTTGAAATTGGCCAGCTTACGGCTTTCATTTATACGCTTACCGATTCCGTTTTGCTCCGAGATACACGCTTCGCACCGCCCGGTTATGAAAAAAGGACACAACAAGCGCCGGCTGAACATCAGCATATTTATAAGCAGTGATGCGGTGAACTTTTGGAAAGTTTTGAAACTTTCCAAAAGTTACTCTTTATGAAAATAAAAATTATCAGCCTGTGCGGTACAGGTGATCACGAGGTCGTTGATGCATACATGCGGCGGCAATGTGGCGCAGTAATAAATTATATCAGCTATATCGTCAGCATGTAAAGGCTCAAAGCCTTTGTACATTGCATTTGCCTTAGCTTCGTCTCCTTTGAATCGGACGAGTGAAAATTCTGTTTCTGCAGCTCCGGGGTGAATAGCAGTAACTTTTATTTTGTGCCGTAGCAGATCAATTCGCTGTGCCTGGCTGATTGCATCTACCGCATATTTACTGGCGCAATACACATTCCCGTTTGCGTAAACAGATTTCGCAGCGGTAGAACCAAGATTGATGATATGCCCTCTCTTTCTTGCAATCATATAAGGCAATATTGCTTTGGAAACATAATACAGTCCTTTCACGTTAGTGTCAATCATCGTATCCCAGTCATCTATATCTGCATCTTCAAAACTGTCGCGTCCAAGTGCGAGCCCGGCATTATTTACCAGCACATCAATCGCCTGCCATTCTTCAGGAAGGTTTTGCAGATATTGAAATACTTCTTCCCTTTTCTGCACATCAAACACAAGCGGTAATATACCTGTATTAAATTTTGATGTCAGCATTTTTGTGACATCATCCAATCGTTCC
>JAHEZC010000272.1 GCA_023251275.1 Parafilimonas sp.
GGGGATAATCCGTAATTTGAAATAGCATCATACCTTGCATATTCGTTTTGTACAATAATATGTGTTGCAAGCCTGTATATTCTTTTCCGCAATGCAATTATCCGTTTTATTTCATTTTGATCCCTTTCATCCAGATAAAATTGTTCAGTCACTGTATGCATCCAGCAAACTCTGAATTTGACTCTCAATAACCATGAAACAAATAAACTGATAATAGTTGCGCCAAAATGCACCATTAAAACATCAGGCTTTTCCTTAATTATTTTTTTGAAAAGAAAAGCTATATCCTTAAACTTATTCGGCCTTTTATCAGGCCATTCAATCACAGTCAAATGATCGTTTATTTTTAATTCCGGTTTACCAAGCCGTCCCTGGGAAAAAAATACGACATCCATTATTTCTGAAAGCTTCTTGGCCACAACTTTAGTTTGAAGATGTAAACTGACATCAGACCAACTGCAGGCAATAAAAATTTTGCGAATATTCATTACACCATTTGCAGAAAAAGATAAACTTTAATTTATATCCGTGCTTTTGATTTCAATTTATAATCACTCTTTCACGGCGACGCACATTAAGGTCGAGCCTTCAAACCGGCCTGTCAAAGCTTTAAAAATATTCCGATAAGTTTTTTGCTTCCTGAAATTGAGATCGGGCAGAGGCCTTGCTTTCAAATATTCAATCCTAAATCCAAAGAATTTTAAGATCTGAGAGAGATTTTCCTTAGTAAAAAAATTTACATGCACAGGAGGATTGGGTTGATATAATTTATCAAAGTCTCCTTTGAAATTTTGTCTTTTATTAAAGTTCGGTACAGTAAACCCAAATTTGCCCTTACTGCGAAGGGCATTTTGTACAAGGCTAAAGCATAATTTGAGATCATCTATATGTTCAATCACTTCAAATGCGACCAAAGCGTCGAAGCTATTTTGATACGCCTGCAAATTTTGAAAAGATCCGGATTGTATGTTGATGCCGGATTCTCTTGCCCTGTCAGCAATGGATTCATCCAACTCAATTCCGGTATAGCTGAATTTTTTATCGGTAAAGTATTTCCCTGCTACACCAACTCCCGCACCAATTTCACCGACAGTAGAAGGTTTAGATCGAATAATTTTATTAATAATGGTCTTTTTATTATAACCAAGCACCGGTTGTATTCCATTACTTATTAATTGCTGATGCTTCAGGTGTGCAGAATAAGCAAAATCTTCAGAATGGTATAGCTGCTTATATAATTCAATTGTTTGTTCATGAATAAGTTTCTTGCGGTAAAAGACCAGTTTGCAATTTGTACATTGCACAATATCTTTTGTTTCTATCAGGGGTTCGATCGGTGAATTACAAATTTTGCATGAAGTATAAAATTGCATTTATCGTAATGCTAATAGAAGCTGTGTAAAAAAAATAATGTGTATAGTTGTATTGTTAGGTGTCATTCAAAAGTTGCTTATTCCGGAAGTCAGCATTTTCTGCTATTTTATAAAATTCTTTCTTGCCAGCTAAATCTTTTAAAGCAGCAAGATGACCTTCATGATGCATGTCTGTTCCAAGAAAATCAACCATCTTGTTTTTTATTAATTTTTCTGCAATGGTTTTCACGGGCTTTCCGTAATAACCAAGCAGTGACAACAGGTTTACCTGCATCATACATCCGAGATCAATGAATCTTTCATACAAATTAAATTGATGATGATAATACCCGTAACGTTCGGGATGAGCCAATACAGGCTGAAAACCTTTCATTTTCAGATCGAATACGACCTGTTCAATATTCAGAGAGGCAGCTAAAAAAGACATTTCAACCAAAATATATTTCCCGCCAAAAGTCAGCGGCTGTTTTCCGAACAGGAAAAATTTTTCCATTTCAACATCCACCATATATTCCGCTGCCGCTTCTATTTCAACTGGGATATTATTTTCGAGTAAAGCATTACGTACCATCTCAAGTTTTGGGAAAATTGTTTCAGGACCATTAGGATACAAATCAGACATAATGTGGGGCGTACAGATAAGCTTGCTGTATCCCAACTGATGCAGTTCTTTAACGAATGTAAGCGTTTGCTCGAGTTCTTTTAAGCCATCATCTATCCCCGGTAAAAGATGGGAATGCATATCAGCGCCAAGGAAAGAAAGATCAGGCAGTACAGTTTTTGAACCGAAAATTGAAAACATGTGCAAAGGTAAGATAAGTAGGGGCTGTTACCCCATAGAAGCAGTTTTTCCGATTGCATACACATCTGAATCATATAATTCGTACGCAGAATTATTACTGATATATTCAGGTACAATATGCTTCATTTGCTTTACTACTTCAGCATCTTTATATTTGTTTGCATGCCTGAGCAATTCTGCAATTTCACCTGAAATTTTTTCGAGGTTGTATTCCATAATTTTAGCAATCAGAATTTTTTTATGATGTGTTGGGATTACCTCTTCTTCTTTATTGAGCAATTCCTCGTATAGTTTTTCTCCAGGCCTCAACCCCGTGAATGTTACTTTAATATCTTTTCCGGGTTCGAGCCCGGCGAGCAAGATCATTTTTTTTGCAAGGTTGAGAATTTTTATAGGCTCACCCATGTCGAAGAGAAATACTTCACCGCCATTACCCATTGTGACAGCTTCAAGCACAAGCGAACAAGCTTCTGGAATAGTCATGAAATAACGGATAATCTCCGGATGGGTAACTGTAACCGGGCCGCCACTCCTGATTTGTTCCTGGAACCTTGGAATCACAGAACCATTTGAGGCAAGCACATTTCCAAAACGTGTGGTAATAAACTTGGTTTTATTCCTCGAAGCGGGCATGTGATAAACTGCGCCGTTTTTTAAGGGAAAATATTCTTTTTGCTGCAAAGAATGACAATAAATTTCTGCTATCCTTTTTGAAGCGCCCATAATATTTGTCGGATTAATTGCCTTGTCAGTTGAAATAAGCAAAAAACGCTCAACACCATAAATTTCAGAAAGGTCGGCAATGACCTTGGTGCCCAGCACATTATTCCTGATTGCTTCTGAAGGATGTTTTTCCATCATGGGCACATGCTTGTATGCCGCCGCATGAAAAACCACATCAGGCTTATAAATGCTGAACATCTGATCCATAGAATAATGATCCTTCACATCAGCGAGATATACTTTCAAAGAACTGCCAAGCTTGAATTTCTGTTGCAACTCATATTCAAGATTATAGAGACCGGTTTCCAATTGATCACATATTATCAAAGAAACAGGATTCATAAATGCGATCTGCCTGGCGAGTTCGGCGCCTATCGAGCCCGCAGCGCCGGTAATCAGGATACGTTTTTCGCAGAGAAAGTTCACTACTTCGGGGTTACTCAATTGGATGGTCGGGCGCTCCAGCAATTCTTCAATTTTAACCTCCTGTAACTGGCTTATGTTCAGATGCCCATACATCCAGCTTTTCACAGGCGGAATATTCATCACTTTTATATGCGCTTCGAGACATTGATCCACCACATTGTTTTTTATAGCAATATCTATATCCTGCCGTGCAAAGAATAATAATTTAACATTAAATGATTTTAAAAGTTCTGCCAGATTTCTATAAGAATAGATACGTATATTATCAATGGTTTTGCCGATAAATTTTTCGTCGTCGTCAATAAAAGCAACAACCCTGTATTGGCTGTTGGAAATTTTTTCAATTGTTTTCTGCAGCAATGAGCCATTTAATTCAGCGCCATAAATGATAACATTTACACTGTCTGCCTGGTTCACACTGGCCATATACAGATTTTTTACCAATATCCTGTATCCTGAAATAATAAAGGAAGCAGTAAAGAAATATACAAATAAAGCCGAGTTGGCAATAAATGTGGGCGTTTTGCATAAAGCAAGCACAACATTGAGCAACAAGATAATAAAAAAGGAACAAAAAACAGCGGCAATAGCTCTAATGGCTTCATGAAATTCTGACAAACGGATAATGCCGTCATAGGTTTTGAAAATGAAAAAGAAAACAGAACTGGTAAGGCCAACAACAATTACAGCTTGTATTAATTTATCAAGATCAACGGAAACAAGGCGAAAGTCACTGAGCAGGTAATTTGCATAAATAAAAGCAACAATACATATTGTCAGATCAAGCGAAAAGATCAGCCATTTTGGTGCAATTCTATTTTTAAGAAGAAATTTTCTGAATTCTTTCAAGGGGTATGAATTTTAAAAATTGAAATTCCGGGTAGCCCGGAATAGAAAGTAATTCCACAATAAAAACGTAAACTCATAAGCGCTGGTCTGAAATTATCCATATTTTTTTCACAGGAATTACCGTGTTAAAGATAATATAAAAATAATTCCGCACAGTTTTGTTTATAATATAGAACTTATTTAATTCAATTTTAATGAGAATATCATTAACAGGTCAAAGAATAAGATGTTGATGATGGAGCCTGATTACCTCGTATGCCTCAGCATAATGACAACCCGCTTCCATTCCTCTGAATTGTGCCAATACTTCAATTCCTTTGAATGAATATGGATATGGGAAGTCTTTAATTTCATTTTTGTAATAAGCAAAAGCCTGTAGCTTGGTATGTATGGTATCAGTTATATCAACATATAAACCCGGAGAAAAAAAAGATGCGTTCCATGCAGAAGCATTGGGTATTTCCATTCCAAGAATGCTGACAGGCTTATACTTTGGCCTTCCTATTATTTTTGCCACATCACTCATTATACGATGATCTTTGTTTAAATCAGTGCTGACATGTGAGATAATAATATCGGGCTGCCCTGCCATTTCATTCACTTTGT
>JAHEZC010000273.1 GCA_023251275.1 Parafilimonas sp.
CTGAATAAATATTTTTTACAACAGCTTATCAATATTACAAAGAAAAATAGTTCATTAATTTTAGTATTGAGAATTGTCAGGAAAAAATTGCTTGGTGATAGAAAGAGAATAGGGACCACACTAAAATGATAATAGATGTTTCATAAAAGAGGCAACGGGAAATAATAACTATTTTTTATTCTTTCAATTTATTTTTTCAAAAGCGATTAATTCCAGGGATAATATTGCTTTTGCATTTTATCTCTTCTTCAGATTTGAAGGCTCATTTCAGCCATTTATCAAACCAGTCAAAAGCTTCTGCCTGCATTTTTTTATCAAACTTGTGCGGGCCCGAATAAAAAGAACATTTGTAACGATCCATTGCACCGGCTTTTTTATAAACTTCGCCCAAAATATTATCTGCTTGTTGCATTTCAGGTAATGTATAAAGATCATCCTGCTCATCATTCAGTACAAGCGTGGGCAGCGGAACACGCAATGAGAGTATCTCGGGAAAATCCAATTCATTTGGCAGCAGCGGTACATAGACCATCCATGTATGTGTGAATGATTTATTCAGAACAAAATCTTTCCATGTTGTCATGAAGCCAACTGGAACAGCGCATTTAATTCTCGAATCAAGTCCTCCCATAAAAACGGTACGCATTCCTCCACCAGATAAACCACAGCAGCCTACACGGTTTGCATCCACATCTTCACGGTCACATAATATATCAAATGCTTTTTTATCTTCTGCGAAAAATACTGCGGGCCATGTAGTACCTGCGCTGAATAATGATTTTGACATGATATGTTCATGCTGGCCTGCCCATTGGTTATATGCATTAATATTTTTGGGATTTTCAGGATCGCTATCGCTCAACCCATTTCTCAAAAAAGCAGGAATATCCTGCATCATCACTCTTCGGCTTGCAAAGGGGAAAGCATCAGGCACCAGCACAACATAACCACGTTTTGCAATTTCATTCGCCCATGCAGCGCCTTCATAATATTCCTTTTGATGCTCCACCATCAGGGGATGTTGCTGATCTGAAGTTTTGGTGATTTTTCTTGTGCCAAAATATTTGTTGCCGCCGTGATCATGAAAAGCAAGAATGGCAGGTAATTTTCCTTTTGTATTTGCAGGTTTCAAGAGGATTGCCTCTGTTGCCCGGCCATATGGCAATTGCCAGGTGAGTTCTTCTACCTGCAATCCATCATAAGTGTATTGCCTGCTGATAGTCACTTTCGGCATGCCACCTATATCAGGAATCGCTAACCGTTCTTCCAGCCGCTCCTTCGCAGCGTTCCGCCATTTATCCAGGCTTTTCCACTTATCATTTCTGAAAGAAAAAGACGGCAATTTATTTTCCGTCAACCCGGCAGCCCATCCGCCATAAAGGCCGATGATGCTTACATTCTGCTCATCAAAATTTGTGTTCTGCATATTTGAAAAACTATTGTGTTCATTCATTTCTGCTGCAAATCCTTTCAGCAATCCACCGGCAACACTAAGCCCGGTGAGACCTGTGAGTTTTATAAAATCCCTGCGTTTATTTTTCATGATGATTGGCTGTTGATAACCATTTTAATTGAACAATTATTTTGAAATAATCTTCTATAAAAATATCAATGTTTCATTAAATGATAAAACCGGGTGCTCGCTGTATCGGCAATAGTTCCATCAGGCAGGTGATAAATAAAAAAAGCAGCCATATCATTTCTTTTCTCTATGAACTGCATCGCGTCTTCAAGTCCCATCAGCATCAGTGCATTGTCGTAACCATCGGCGGTGATGGCATCTTTTGCATACACGGTAACGCTGATCATTTCATTTTGTATGGGATAGCCATTGCGGGGATCCATCAGGTGAGAAATTTTTTTGCCATTACTTTCATAATATTTCCTGTAATTGCCGGAAGTGGTAATGGCGCCGCTGTCTATTTCAAGAATTTTTTCCATTGGCACAGGCTGCATTTCATCATCTGATGGAGCTTCAATACCCACTTTGAATAAATCACCGGAAGGTTGTTTTCTTCCATGTACACGAAGTTCGCCTCCCAACTCTACAATATAATTATGGATACCCTGTCTCTCTAAAAAATCTGCAAGCACATCCACACTATAGCCTTGGGCGATGCCGTTTACATCAAGGCTTATGCATGGCTTTGATTTAATGAGTGAGTCGCTATGCAATTGTAAATATCGGGAACTAACACAGCTTAATAAAGAAAGAACAGTTGCAGAATCAGGAAGTTGCTGCATTGGCTTCGCTCCGAATCCCCATGCTTCTACCAATGGCATTACAGTGATATCAAAAAGGCCACTGGTTTCACGAAAACATTCGAATGATTTTTCTACGACTTTTCTGAAATGTTCATCAATAGTAATTCCTGATGAGCTATTGTTAAATGCAACAATCCGCGAATAAGGTTTATAAAGAGACATCGAGCTGTCAATCACAAGCAGGATGCTGTCTATTTGTGCTTTTGTTACAATGCTAGCCGCTGCATAATAGCTGATATGCCAGGTAGTACCCTGTGCAAAGCCTGAGAGATCAACACGAATAAAGGTTGAGGTTGTTTTATTGAAAGAAATAAAAAGAAAGGAGATAAAAAAGAAGGTAAAAAATTGAAAACGGATTTTTTCCATTATAGTGTCAAATGATTTTATGGATGAAATGAAATCATCAGGTTTATTTCTCAGGCAATACTTACAACAACTCCAGCAAATCCTCTCTTACTCTATCATAATCATCACCTTTTTCTGACCACGGAACTGCTTCTTTCATAGAGACTTCACTCAAAGCTTTCGGAACTACTTTGCTGATGATGCTGATCACTTTTTCCCTGCCAACTTTTTTCTCTGCCATCCGCATGATCTCAGCATCCTGCTGGCCTCTCCGGATATTTTTCAATCGAATGGAAGGAAATATTTTGTTCAGCCCCCTGTCTTCTTCAGGATAGAAAGGCATTCGTCCCGGGTAAAACAATATGCCGTCTCCATTGCCATATTCCATCTGGTCATTGATAAAAGTAAGCGGATTGGAAAACACATTCTGATGCAAATGCTTCTTCGGCCCCTGCCCGTTATGCTGCCAGTGAACACTCTCCCAGATAAACCACGTAATAATTCCATATTTATAGAGTATCCAGCTATTCACCCTGAAATCAACAGCGGCGCCTTCCAGGATCACCGAGCCATAGCGGGGACGATTGCCATTATAAAACCAGTGATCACCTCCTGTCTTTCTTATTGCCGGCAACTCTTTTAATTCCACTCCATTATATCCTGCCCAAATATCTACAGCGCCTGCCAAATCTTTCTTGTAAGCAGTCGTCGTAAATACCGGCAGGTTTTTGCACGATCCATTGTTGCTTTTGATCCATTCAGCCCTCTCCCTGATCCAGGGGTATTTGTCTTCACCAGGTTCATCAGTAATATACCAGAAATAGGTAACAGCCGGAGCATTTTTACTGAACCATTCCACCCACAGGTCTGCCTGTTTTTGAACAACTTCTTTTGTATTACCCATGACCTTGGAACCATACATTCCGATGGGAAATATCTTCTCACCCACACCTTCCCCGTTTCCGTGATAACCATTGGCTGGAGTAAAAGCTGTGCCATTTAGGTAAGGCTTATATTTTTCCATAGCATCCGGGTTGAAAGGAGCAGTGTTTACTTCAAATCCACCTGCCAAATCTATGCGATGCCTGTGTGCTTCGAACTTCAGCATATCATCCACTTGTTTTCTCGACAAACCCGGAAAATAAGAATATATTTCACCTGAAAACATCCAGATATTTGTATGATTATCATCCGGGAGGTAAAAGGGCAACAAATCAATCTCAAGCGGAATTTCGCGGATAAGCTTGCCGTTTTGCAACACCTGTACGGTGCCGGAATATATCCCCGAAGGAAATTCTTTCTGATCCTTCGGTAAAGAAATATCTATCCAGAAACCCTGGTTTTGTGAAACAGGAAACCGACCGGAAGACGTGTCAATAGCATTTATATCAATCGGAAAGCCACCCCTTCCCGCCATTGCATCGGCAGGAATTAAAGCATCGGGAATCCAGCCGGTCATTTTTTTGGGCTGTGCTGCCGGGGAACCATAATACCAATTGGGAGGTGTGGAATCTATTACATGTAAATAATGCTCCGTAAAAATTTCAATTGTCCCTGCGGGTCCGTACTTCAATGTGCTGCCGATAGCTTTTCCCGATGCCTTGTGAAGCGGTGCATCAACTGAAAGCTCAATTCCTTTTGCACCATTCACACCTGCTTCCACAATCACCTGGCATGCGAGCACTTCATTGTAAAGCCCTTTCAGGTGAATGGTTTTTCCATTCCAGGTAAAATTTCCATTCTTTGCGGGATTATCCACATCCTCTCGAAATATTTTTTCACCATCCCCTACTGCCCATACCTGCTTGATTTGCGCAGATGCAGCCTGGTGAAACAATACAGCAAAAAGAATAAGACAGCTATTGCTTTTGCGCTTTTGCATTAAGTCAATTTTTTAAAGCAGATGAGAAGAATACATTGTCTAATTCTATGAAATTCGTATAAAAAACAGATTTCAGCCTCTGAATTTTTCTATACACTCTTTTAAATCGCCGAATTCTTAGACGGTTGATCTATTTTGCGGGAAATTACAATGTTATTATTCCGACAAGCGAATAAATTTTTCCGCATCTCATCATTCTTTATCTTGCTGTAAAATAACAGATTTGCAATTACTGATATTTATTATATACCTCTCATTTTTCTCCTGGCTCATC
>JAHEZC010000274.1 GCA_023251275.1 Parafilimonas sp.
TATAAAAAACCCATCCCTGCTTCCTGATATTATCCTGCTCGATGTGAATATGCCGGTCATGAACGGATGGGAATTTTTAGAAGCGTATGATGCCATCAAAAATGAAATATCCAAAAAGATCACTATTTATGTAATAAGCTCTTCTTTGGATGAAAATGATATTCTTCACTCAGCGGAATTTAAAACGGTGCAGGGATACAGGATAAAACCTGTTTTGAAAGATGAATTTACCCGGATACTTGCCGGGCTTTGTCAATGATAACTTCACCCACAACTAATTCACATTTTACTGTTGATAACCTGGAGACAATAAAATATGGTTGCGGAATATTAACAAATTACAGTAGGTTTGTTGCCATTTCTAAACAAGACCGGAATTATGAAATTCATTGTATCTTCCTCGGCTTTACTCAAACAACTGCAACAGATAAATGGCGTCATCAGTGCAAATACTGTATTGCCCATACTGGAAGATTTTCTTTTTGAAATTGAAGACAAAAAACTCAGTGTGGCAGCCACAGACCTTGAAACTGTGATGCGCATCGTAATAGACGTAGAAAGTAAGGATAGCGGGAAGGTATGCATCCCCTCCAGAATATTGATGGATTCACTTAAAAATATCCCTGACCAGCCTCTTACTTTTAATATAGATAAAAATTTTGCTGTTGAAATAACTACCGATAATGGTAAGTATAAAGTAATGGGCGAAAACCCGGATAACTTTCCTAAAGAGCCTGTCGCCGATGATACAAATACTTTTACCATGAGCAGCGGCGCTTTGGTAACAGCGATCAATAAAACATTATTTGCCGTCAGCAATGACGATCTGCGTCCTGCAATGACAGGGGTATTTTTTGAATTGAATAATGATGCCATTCAGTTTGTAGCAACCGATGCCCATCGCCTGATATCTTATAAAAAATCTGACGTAAGTTGCCCCCAAACAGACAGCTTCATCGTTCCCAAAAAACCGTTGAATCTTCTGAAAAATGCTTTGCCTGACAATACAGATGAACTAAGCATAAGCTATAACAGCAATCATTTGTTCGTGACTCATGGTTCCACACAGATGATTTGCCGGTTAATAGATGCCCGTTTCCCCGATTATAAAGTAGTGATTCCATTGGATAATCCTTATAAGCTCGTGGTAAATAAAAATGATTTCCAGGGCGCATTGCGTCGCGTAAGTGTATTCAGCAACAAAAGCACTTACCAGGTAGCGCTGAGTATAAGCGGAAATGAACTGCAACTGTCCTCGCAGGATATTGATTTCAGCTTCGAAGGAAATGAAAGAATGAATTGCCAATACGACGGCGAAGACCTGCAGATTGCATTCAATGCAAAATTCCTAATTGAAATTTTAAACGCAGCCGAAAGTGAAGAAGTGAAAATTGAATTGTCCACACCTACAAGAGCGGGTATTATCAGGCCGGTTGAACAAGACGAAAATGAAGACCTGCTCATGCTCGTCATGCCGCTGATGCTGAACAACTAAGCACAAAACATGCAGCTCTCTTTCACGGGAGCTTTTTTATTTTGTATGACAGGTTAAAACGGCAGTGCGTCCGTTGAATCAAATACTGCTACCCTGCTCCATAAATGTGAGCGCTTTTCTATAAACTCCAGGTGAATGGGATCCGTTTGATAACTTTCCTGGTCTGCAGCGTTGGCAAATAATACACACCATGATATACTGTAAGTTCTTTCAATCACATCACGATCAGTATCTGCCGGTTCACCGATATGAAAATCTTTGATGGTTTTTACTGCTGATAATTCCTGCAAGCCATCAATAAGGTTTACTTTATCTTCCCTGCTTTCCGGATTTTTCAGCCAGAAAAAAACATGGTGGATAAAAATGTCGTTCAGTTGCATGTTTTTATTTTTTGTAAAATTATTTTGCCTGGTTCAGAAAATCAACGATGCCAAGATACACTTGCTTTGCCACAAGGTTTTGAAATTGCATGCTCATAATTTTTCTTTCATCTTTTTTATTGCTCAGAAAAGCGATCTCCAGCAAAGTGTTTGGAAAATCAGTCGGCTGATTCAATAAAAAATTAAAATTACCTACATTAAAATCTTCATCCATCCCGATTGCAAGCATTTGTTTTAAGATAGATGTACTCAACGTTCTGAAGCCGATATATTTATAATAAGTACCTGATCCTTTCACAGAACTGTCTGCACTGGAATTCAGATGCAAGCTGATAAGAAGATCAGGCTGCTGCTTCTGGAGCCACAACACCCGGTCTGTATTTCCAAATGTAGTATCGGTGGTTCTTGTCATAATTATCTCCGTTACCCCTTTTGCTTTCAGATATTTCTCAAGCGCCTTTGCAAAAAGCAGCGTATAGCTTTTTTCCAGCACATGGCTTGTAACACCTTCTGCTCCTGTGTTGGTTCCGCCATGCCCGGCATCAATGGCGATTCTTAATTTTTGGATGGCAGCAACCGGCGGCGGCTTTTTTATAAGAACCATTAACCTGTCTTTCATATAGCTGATGGTATAACCCCAATGCTGCTGATGCTTCAATTCAATCGTTATTCTCACTACATCGTCTTCTGCCTGGTTGAAATAAATGTTTTTTATTTCTTTCAATGAAGATGTATGTTGCTTTATCCAGTTTGTGTTGCTTTCCACACCATACAAATCAATCATGATCCTTGAAGGATCAATTTCCATCCAGCTTTTGTAAGGAAGGCGCTCATCTATGCTGATAAAAATTGTATCGTACCTGTCTTTTCCGCCATTCACTATCCAGTTGCCTGTCAGGTAATATGGACGCATAATAATTCCGGTATCTTTCTGTATATCCGTTTTAAACATGTAAGCCGTATGATATTTCGAAAGCTGAAGAAGATATTTCGTGTTAACAGAATCAATTATTTTTAATACAACTCCTGTATCAATGTATCCAAGCTTGGCGCTGCCCAGGCGATCTTCACCCAAACTATACGAGAGTAACGGCAGCTTGCCCGCTGATCTTCCAAGCCAATAATGTTTGATTGAATCCTGTGCATGCAAACTCTGAAATATATAAATTGGAATCAATAACAAAAATTTTTTCATGGCTTGAAGATAAGATGAAAACAGAAAAAATAAATCCGGCAGTTTTAGTGAAAGTACAGGCGTTTTTTTTAAGCAATCATACTGTTAATCGTGAGTTATCAAAGGTTAGTTATTCATCACTCACAAAACAGCGATATTTTAAGCATTGGATGACACGAGTTTGGCAGACTTTCTTTTGCGCAGGATCCACGAGTCTATTTTTTGCTTTTTCCTGTTTACCACAGCCAATCTTTTGTTGAATTTTTTGGGATTTTGATAATACATGATTGCCAGGTTCACCTGTCGCTGCCTCCATTTAAACAACAGTTTTTCACCGAAAATCTCCGCAGAGCCTTTGGTAAGTGAATTGATAAATCTTAAATATCCATTTTGTTCCAGCAGCTCATCAAAAAACGGATGATATACTTTTGCCACGGAGTTTTTAAAGCTCAGCAGTTGTTTTTTATGGTCCCTGATTTCTTCCTCTGAAAAATTATTCACCAATGTTTGCCAGATATTTACATTGATGTGGGCATTTACACCTAACAGCACAAACTGCCAGGGCTGCGCATCGGGATTGGAGAAAAAAGATGTCCATTCAGATCCAGGTGAAAGGGCGCTGTTTTCAGCATCATAACATGCATTCAGAAAGTAATCAGCAAAACCGATCTCAAATTTTTTCACGAAGCGCATTCCGGCGGTGTCCATACTCTGCATTTGAAATGCTGTATTTTGCATTAGTGTACTGTAAACTTTGGCAAAATGCGCAGATACTCCCGTTGTATGTGCAATAGAATCTACTTTTTGTATTGAGGTAAGTACCAAATCTTTTTTAGGGTAGTCGCTATATGTTTGTGAAAAATTATCGTATCGGTTATTGACAAAATATCCTGTCGCCGTATTTTCTGCCTGTGCAAAAGAATCAAGATTACTGATAAGCAAATAATAAACAAGTATGAATTTTAATGGAATAAATAAATTGCAAAGAATGTGCAGCATAAAACTAATTTGCCGTTATCTTATCAAAAATGGCTGCTTTAGCTTCAATACTCATAGACAGGAGATTGTACCTGAGCTGGTAGGCTGTGGTAAAATCTGCTTTTTTCAGCAGGTAATCTTTTGCCTTTGTGATATGAAAACAAGCTTCGACCGCATAGCTCTTGACAGCAGCGGATGATAAATGCGGCATTTTATCTTTTACCCGGCGATAAATCCATGACAATAAATTGTGTTCCCGAAATTGAAAAATTTCATCTTCATTCCTATAGGCAACAAACCAGTTTTTCAAAAGAAGATAATGCATGATCTTTTGCTGTTCCCAGTTCATGCTTTTAATTTTATCATATATCATTTGCAGGCAAAACTGAATACTGCAGGGCATGTATAAAGAAAGCAGGACATGCATTTGTTTTTTCTTTGCCAGTAAATCCTTATTGTCTGCAAACCATTGCCATTCTTCAGGAAAATAACATCGGGCTGCACACAGCAGTAAATTATCCTGGAATCCATCATCAGCAACTATATCCTGCATATCATCATATATCTGCACCACTCTCATGATATTAAGCCAGCCTAGTGTTTGAATATTGTTCATGGCATACTCCCTGCCTGCGAGGATACATCTCAGTTCCAGCAGTTTTTTTTGCATGCACCTCGTTTTCAATTCATGAAACTGAAGAAGAGTTGGTACGTCCGATATACCA
>JAHEZC010000275.1 GCA_023251275.1 Parafilimonas sp.
TTTATATCATTCTTATTGCGCAGTTCATGCTTTTTCTCGGCAGAATGATGGTGGACTTTATCAGGAGCAGAATTTTATTATACATCAGCACAAAAATAAATGTCTCCCTGCTTTCCGATTTCTGGATAAAGCTGATGTGGCTGCCGCTGAGTTTCTTCGATACCAAATTAACCGGCGATATCATGCAGCGGCTGCAGGACCAGCATCGCATTGAGCAGTTTCTTACCGGCAGCACCTTAAACACATTTTTCTCCTTATTTAACCTGGTAATTTTTTCCATCGTCCTGCTTTTATATAACCGGGACGTATTTTTCATCTTTGCCATTGGCAGCATTTTGTATTTAACCTGGATACGGTTCTTTCTCAAATACCGGCGCAATCTCGATTACAAAAGGTTTTCCGTAGCATCAAGGGAAAATTCTGCTACCATGCAAATGATACATGGTATGCATGAGATAAAGCTTAACAATGCAGAACATCTTCGCCGTTGGGAGTGGGAAGGACTGCAGGCGTCTTTATTCAAGCTGAGCTTCAGGAGTCTTTCACTTAGCCAGTATCAACAGGCCGGTGCATTCTTTCTGAATGAAGGGAAAAATATTCTCATTACTTTCTTTGTGGCGAAATTGGTTTTAGAAGGGCAGCTTACACTTGGCGCCATGCTGGCAATTCAATACATTATCGGGCAGTTAAACAGTCCTGTGGAGCAGTTAATCAGCTTTACCCAACAGGCACAGGATGCAAAGATAAGCCTGGAAAGATTGAATGAAATTTACCAGGTAGAAGATGAAGAACCTGCAGACAAAGAATTTATCAATCAGTTAGGTGAACATAAATCTATTCACATCACTAATCTTTCATTTACATACGCCGGTGCGGGCAACGAACCGGTGCTGCAAAATGTGAATCTCCATATTCCCGAAGGCAAAATTACGGCCATTGCAGGTATGAGCGGCAGTGGCAAGACTACATTATTGAAATTGCTGCTTAAATTTTATGAACATTATAAAGGTGAAATTATTGTCGGGGGAAACTCTCAGTTCCCCTCTCAGGGCGGAGAGGGGTCAGGGGTGAGGCTTAAATATATCCGTCCTAAATTCTGGCGCTCACTCTGTGGCAGTGTGATGCAGGAAGGATATATTTTCAGCGATACTATATCAAAAAATATTGCGGTGAGTGATGAAGAGCCTGACTATCAGAAATTATTGCATGCCTGTAAAGTAGCAAATATTTTATCCTTCATAGAATCATTGCCTTTAGGGTTTAACACAAAAATCGGAGCAGAAGGTAATGGCATCAGCGCCGGGCAAAAACAAAGAATACTCATTGCAAGAGTTGTATATAAGAACCCGCAATTTTTATTATTTGATGAAGCCACCAATTCGCTTGATGCCAATAATGAAAAGGAGATCATGGAAAACTTACAGGAATTTTTTGAAGGCAAGACAGTAATAATTGCAGCGCACCGCTTAAGCACAGTAAAAAATGCCGATAAAATAGTGGTGCTCCACAATGGTATTATAACAGAAGAAGGAACGCATGAAGAGCTCAGCAAAAGAAAAGGTGAATACTATGAACTTGTAAAAAATCAACTGGAATTGGGTTTTTAACCCCTCTCCACGAGGAGAAGTGATTGAGGTGAGGCATCACTATTTTTTCAAAAACCAATTTGCAAGAAGCGGGAGAATAATCGTAATCCAGAAACCAAACATCCATTTTATGAGATCAATTTTATCTTTATTCATTTTTTCAATAAGATCAATTTTATCTTCTTTTATAAGAAAGGTGTCAGTTTTTGACTCTAATTCTGTTCGCGCTTCGCTCTTGACAAACTCAACCAATTCATTAGCGGTTTCATCGCCGAGTTTGGTGCGCAGCGCCTTATATAAACTTATTTCTGAAATACTCATATTGTAAAATTAATAAATTATGTCCCTAGAAATTTCAGGCAACGGTGAATTAACAGCTTTACCTGATATTGATAATATCAGAAGCGAAGCGGTTGCAGAAATCATATCACACAATCCCGGATTCCTGATACGCAACGGAATTTCTGTTTTTCTGCTCATATTGTTAATCATTACTGGGGCCTGCTGGTTTATTCAATATCCTGATATTGTAAATGCATCCGTGAAACTTAATTCTGTAAATGCACCCAAACAGGTAATAGCCAGGACAGATGGTAAACTTATTAAATTACATGTTTCTGAAAATGAAACTGTGCAGCAGGGAGCCATAATTGGTTTTATTGAAAGCACGGCAAATCATAAAAAGGTTTTAGAGCTTGCCGATTATCTCGATACGATTTCAAAACTGCTTGCCGAAAATAAATCTGCTGGCTTATTGCAATTCAAAAATATTTCATTCAATGATCTCGGGGAGTTGCAGCAGGCTTATCAAAGCTTTACTGAAAGCTTTACCACATTCAGCAATTATCTCTCTGATGGTTTTTATGTAAAGAAAAAAGAAATGCTTGCTGTTGATATGAAAAATCTGATAGAACAACATAACAATTTAATCACGCAAAAACAATTGCAGTTGCAAGACCTTGCGCTTGCACAAAAAACATTTGATGTAAATGATACACTTAAAAAAGAAAAGGTGATCTCGGAATTGGAATACAGAAATGAAAAAAGTAAATTAATAAACAAGCAACTAAGCATTCCTCAGATAAATGCTGCCATCATATCCAATGAAAATGAACAAACAAATAAGCAAAAGGAAATACTCGAACTCGGCAATACCATAGCTCAACAGGGATTCATATTCCGGGAAGCCCTGCATACTTTTAAAAGCCAGTTGGATGAATGGAAGAAAAAATATTTGCTGATTGCCCCGGTTGCCGGGAATATTTCTTTTGCAGGTTTTCTGCAGGAAAACCAGGAATTAAAAACCAACCAGGTAATTTGCTATGTAAAACCCGGAAACAGTTCCTGCTATGCGGAAATGTTCATTACCCAATCAAATTTTGGCAAAGTAAAAACAGGACAGGAAGTGCTGATGAAATTTCAGGCATACCCTGAGGCGGAATTTGGAAGTGTTATTGGTAAAATTGATTTTATCTCGCATAATCCATCAGACAGCGGATATCTTGCCAAAGTGAGTTTGCCTCACGGCCTTGTAACCACTTATCAAAAGAAAATTCAGTTCAGGGAAGGTTTGGTCGCACAGGGAGAAATCATTACTGAGAATATGAGATTACTGCAGAGATTTTACTACAATATTTATAAACAAATAAAACGGTGAAAATATGTTTTTGCTCTTTGTCATTTTTCTTAATAATAGAAAAATAGCAGCCAGGGACGAATGGTGCAAAGCTGCAGATATAAAATTTATACTGACAATTTTTATAAATGGTTACCACAAGTTAAGATAGATGACGCTCTGTCATGCTACCTGGAAATTAAAAATTTCTATAAGAGTTATTACAAAATGGCAGTGTGGTATTGGCTCCTGAGCAATAAATCAAAGGCAATTGAGGCGCCGGAAAAAGCAATTGAAATTATGAAAGACAAAAGCAATTAACTCGAAAAATATTTGGCCGCCTGCGAGGCGCGGCTAAGAAAATATAAAAAAATGTAGGGGATACTATGGAGGCACATGAATTTATAAAACGACATTTCTCTAATTGCCCCTACTCATCTGATAGTACACGCCATACCCATGATATTTCCCTTACTTTATTCAATCTTTTTCGTATAATTCTGAAACATAATTTTTTTAAAATTTTATTCGCCATTTTCCAAATAGCCTAAGCTGTTTACAGCCCTTGCCTCACCGGTTACGCGTCAATGGCAATTATTGTTAGTCCGCTCATTTCCTGCTGTAATTCGACGCTTCCTTTGTGATCTCTACGTCATGAGCGTGGCTCTCTCTCATGCCTGCATTGGTGATTTTTATGAATGTTGCCTGCTGTAAAGCCTTGATGTCTTTTGCCCCGCAATAACCCATACCTGCACGCAGCCCGCCAGTAAATTGCGCCACTACCTCACTCAAAAATCCTTTGTACGCCACACGGCCTTCAATGCCTTCCGGAACCAGCTTTTTCAGATCATCCTCCACATCCTGGAAATAGCGGTCACTGCTGCCATCAGTCATGGCACCAATACTCCCCATACCGCGATATTCCTTGAATTTGCGTCCTTCATAAATAATGGTTTGTCCCGGGCTTTCTTCCACACCGGCAAATACGCCTCCCATCATCACCATATTAGCGCCCGCAGCTATTGCTTTTACCATGTCCCCTGTATAGCGAATGCCACCATCGGCAATAAGAGGAATCTCCTTTGCTTTTAAAGCCGCTGCAGCTTCCATAACTGCTGTAAGCTGCGGCACACCAGCACCAGTCACTATACGGGTGGTACATATAGAACCGGGACCAATACCTATCTTCACTGCGTCGGCGCCGGCTTCTGCCAAAGCCCTCGCTCCTGCTGCTGTCCCGACATTTCCGGCAATAACCTGCAGATTTTTAAAATTCTTTTTAAGTGATTTCAATGCTTCAATTACGCCCCTGGTATGTCCGTGCGCACTATCCAAAGCAACGATATCAACACCAACATGCTGCAGTGCCGACGCTCTTTCGAGCAAATCCCTGGTAATGCCAAGCGCTGCACCGGCAAGCAACCTGCCGTGGCTATCTTTTACAGCTTCGGGGAAATTGCGCAGTTGCAGTATATCCCTGTAAGTAATCAGGCCTGTAAGCTTACCCTGTTTATTTACAACCGGGAGCTTTTCAATTTTATGTT
>JAHEZC010000276.1 GCA_023251275.1 Parafilimonas sp.
TCATACCCCACGCGTGTATTGCTTTAATACCGAAATCTTTTTCAAACCCTTTGATCAGGCTGGATGGTATCGCTGCACCACCTACAGCAAATTCTTCCAAAGATAATTTTTCAGCGGGCCGGTTTCTTTTCAGCGCGTCGTATATACCCAGCCATATAGTAGGAACGCCATTGGCTTTGCTGACTTTTTCTTTCTGAATAATATTGATGATAGCATCGGGTTGCAAATGGCAGGAGGGCAACACTATATCTGCTCCTGCAAGCACGCACATATAAGGATAACCCCATGCCATTACATGAAACTGTGGCACTATCAGGAGCACTTTATCCCTTGCACTGATACATGCTCCATTTGGTGACATAATACCCATGGCATGCAGATAAGTGGAACGGTGTGAATACAAAGCACCTTTCGGTTGGCCGGTGGTACCGCTTGTGTAACATAAACCACATGCATCATCTTCTTCGACAGGAACCCATTCAAAATCATCTGATGAATCTGCAATTAATTCTTCATAATGTATAATGTTGGGAAGTGTGGTGGAAAAATCCGGAGCCGCATTTAATATTACATAATGCTCAACAGTTGATAAAAGCGGAACAATTTTTTCAAGCAATGAAACAAGAGAGGCATCCACAAAAATCACTTTATCTTCTGAATTATTAATAATGAATTCAATCTGTGAAACAGACAAACGGATATTGAGGGTATGACAAACTGCGCCTGCGCCCGGAATAGCATAATATAATTCAAGATGCTGATAATGATTCCATGCAAATGTGCCGATCATATCGCCTTGCTTCACACCGAGCTTATTCACCAGTGCCCTGGAAATTTTTTTGCATCGTTTATACATGTCTGCATAACTGTATCGGTGTCTTGTTTTATCCGGTAAATAACTGATGATTTCTTTTTGCGGGAAAACACGGTTTCCGTAATCCAGTATCACATTAGTGGTAAGGGAATAGTGCATCATCAATCCTTTCATAGCAAACAATTTTTAATAATGAGGGCTTTTGTTCCTGGATATTTTAAAGAAAGAAAGCTGTTTAAATGTAGAAATAAAAATTCATTTTGATAAAACATTCAAGCCCGGCAACCTGAAACCTGAAACTGCTAACTTCCCTACCACTCCGCTCTTGCACTTGGGCTGATGCTCAGATCTGCAAACTCACCTGCGAGGTATTTGTAGTGTGCGGTAATAGCTATCATCGCTGCATTGTCAGTGCAATATTCAAACGCAGGAATAAAAGTTTGCCATCCTTCTGTTTCACCTAAGTCTTTAAAGGCTTTTCGCAGTGCACTGTTGGCGCTTACGCCACCTGCGATACAAATATCTTTTACTTTGGCTTGCCGCACAGCTTTCTTCAATTTTTTGAGGAGAATGTTAATGATAGTATATTGAATAGATGCACATAGATCATCCAGGTGATTTTGTATGAAAGAAGAGTCTTTCTTCATTGCATCCTGCAGAAAATACAGGACGGATGTTTTCAGGCCGCTGAAAGAAAAATCCAATCCATGTATCTGTGGCTCTGCGAATTTGAATTTGTGTGGATTTCCCTGCACCGCATATTTATCTATTAAAGGACCGCCGGGATAAGGAAGCCCAAGGAGTTTGGCGCTCTTATCAAATGCTTCTCCTGCTGCATCATCAATTGTTTCACCCAGCAGTTGCAAATCATAGGGGCTTTTCGCCAATACAATCTGTGTATGTCCGCCACTTATGGTAAGGCACAAAAAAGGGAAAGAAGGTTTTTCATCAGCTATCAGGTTTGCCAATACATGTGCCTGCATGTGATGAACTGCAATTAATGGTTTATGCAATGAAAGTGAAAGAGATTTTGCAAACTGTGCGCCGACAAGCAGGCTTCCAATCAGTCCCGGGGATTGCGTGAAGGCAATAGCATCAAGAGTTTGCAGTGTACAGTTTGCAGTTTTTAATGCGGCGTCAACAACGGGAATAATATTTTGTATATGCGCACGGCTGGCGAGTTCAGGGACGATGCCGCCATATTTTTCATGCACAGTTTGACCGGCGATAATATTGGATGAAATCTTTCCATCCACGCATACAGCCGCAGCAGTTTCATCACAGGAAGATTCTATGGCTAAAATAGTAGTTATTGAGTAAGAAAGTCAACAAGTCATTTTAAGAAAGCTCAAAGCTAATGACTTTGATATCTTATGTACTTCTAATTGCAACAACAGGATTCATTCTTGCGGCCTGGAAGGCTGGAAGTATCCCTGATAAAATCCCTAAAATAACGCAAATGCTGAAAGCGAGGGTAACGATATTAATGGGGATGAATATGCCGAATGGTAATACGCTGCTAAGGATTTTTGCAAGAATCCATACGAGTACCAGACCGATCAATCCGCCAATCACACAGAGGAAAGCGCTTTCGAGGAGAAACTCGGTGAGTATGGTTCTGCTCTTGGCGCCGATGGCTTTTTTCAATCCTATCTGGCTGGTCCTTTCGCGCACCGTTACAAACATAATATTCATCACACCAAATGCGCCCACAATTAATGAAAGCATAGCGATGATCCATCCGCCGATATTTACTGAGCCAAAAAACTGGCCTACATTTTCACTGAATTGGTTTACATCATTCAAAGCAAAATTATCTTCCTCTCTCGGGCTGAGTTTTCGCAATTGCCGCATAACGCCTTTTAATTCATCAATGAGCGCAGTAGAAGGCACATTATCCTTTCCGTTTACCATGATGAAGGGCTGCGTGTTGTCACTATTTACATTATAAATACTGGCGTAATAGCGATAGGTGAGCACAATGCAATGGTCATAATCGAAGCCGCCGATAAAACTTTGTCCCTGTTTTTTTATCACCCCGACAATGTTTATTTTTTTGCCGTCAAAAAGCACCGGTCTGCCGATTGCTCTTTCCGGCCTGCCATATAATTGCTCTGCCATTACATAACCAATCACACCCACAGGATTCCCGCGCATAAACTCCGTTTCATTCAGGTACCTGCCATAGGCGATCTCTATTGACTGGATATCTGCAAATTCATCAGAGACTGCATAAATTCCCACATTATTGATCTGGTTGTCCTCGTAATGTATATTGGCATTCGTTCCATTAAAATAGCACACGTATTTGGCAAGCGTAGTTTTTTCTTTTATAAATTTTACTTCATCATATTTGGGCATCGGCCGGTTGATATATTTCCACCAGGGATACTCAGGTCCGCCTGAATATTCCCATTTGTCCACATAAATAGTATTGGTACCCAGCGATTTAATGTCTGACTGTACTTTGCTTTCGAGACTGTTTACTGTTGCCAGCACGCCGATGATGCAGAATATACCGATTGTGATGCCGAAAAGAGATAAAAAAGTTCTCAGCTTGTTTACTCTCAGTTCCTGCAAAGCCATCCGGAAACTGTTCCATAATATTGTGAGTAATTTTAGCATAACTCAAATGTAAGCTTTGTATAGCAGGTGCATAAATATTTTTAGATGAGCGGTGAAATTGAAGATAGAACTAACGCGATTATCAGTTTTTGCTCCTTTGATGAGACAATCCAGAAATCTGATAAAGGAACTTTCTCATTCAAAAATTTTCAGGTAAATCGGATTAACTGGCTTTCCTGTGCTATTTTTGCAACGATTCTTTCACACCACAATACTTGTCAGCATGACCTGGAAACAAGTTTTTACTTCTTCTATAGGCCAGAAGTTAACAATGGGTTTAACGGGTATTTTCCTCATTTTATTTTTGATCGTACATGTAAGCGTGAATGCCTGCATGTGGGCATTTATTTTCACAACGGAAGAGAAACCGGGTGAAGTCTTTAACAAGGCTGCTCATTTCCTTGGCGCCACTGCCGTTCCCCGCATTTTGGAAATAGGGCTTTTTCTTTTTATCATTCTTCATATTGTTCAGGGTTATGTACTAACCGGTATGAACCGCAGCAAAAGAGGAATTCAATATGCTGTTAATTATGGAAGCAAAGGCAGCAAATGGTATAGCAGGAGTATGGGATTGCTCGGTACACTTATCTTTTTATTTCTTATCATTCACTTGTCTGATTTTTGGATTCCATCCCGGTTTGGCGGACTTGATACTGTTCCGTATGATGGAAAAGAATATCATAATTTGTATGGTAAAATGGCAGAGGTGTTTCAAAATCCATATATAGTAGTACTGTATATTGCAGGTTGCATTTCCCTTGCTTATCATTTGGCGCACGGGTTTCAAAGTGCATTCAGAACATTGGGTATTCACAATAAAAAATATCAATTAATGTTGACCAGTGCAGGTTATGCATTCGCTGTCATTGTTCCGTTGGTATTTGCCTTGATGCCTGTGAGCATGTATTTTGGGTGGGTGAAATAATCAGCAAATGAGATAATTTAAAATGGACGTCAGGTAAATCAAATTCCGGAATTGGAAACATTTCTAAAAAGAAGAACAATAACAAATCATAAAATCATTGTTTGCAAAATTCCAGCTTCTGAATACTGATTATTAAACCTTGAACTTTAAACTTTAAACCCGTGAACTAGTAAACTTACTATTATGCTTGATGCAAAAATTCCTGCCGGGCAGTTAGAAAATAAATGGACATATTACAAAGGTCATTGCAAATTGGTAAATCCAGCCAATAAGCGCAAGCTTGAAGTAATCATTGTCGGAACAGGACTGGCGGGTGCATCGGCGGCTGCATCATTGGGAGAATTAGGTTATAAAGTAAAAGCATTTTGT
>JAHEZC010000277.1 GCA_023251275.1 Parafilimonas sp.
ACAAACAAAATGTTGCAGGACGATTCGGTTATAAAATATCAGGCTTCGGACCCAGTCTTGTTTTTGATAACCGCAACAATGCCTTTGCGCCTGACAAAGGAAGTTTTGTACAGGTTTCATTCAATCATTTTGATCATGCATTCGGGTCAGATTTTAATTATACAAATTTTGTAATTGATTTCAGGAAATTCTGCCGGGTATATCGTAACCAGGTTTTGGCTGTTCAATTTTTCAGCTTTACCAATACAGGTGATGAAGTACCGCTGCGCAGCCTTGCATCCCTGGGCGGAGCTAACAAGATGCGGGGATATTTTGAAGGAAGATACAGAGACAGAAACCAGATGGTTTTCCAGGGGGAATATCGGGTGCCCGTTAAAGGAAGATTTGGAGCTGTCGCCTTTGCCGGCTTAGGTGATGTTGCTCACACTCCTTTCAATTATACTTTTGCTGACTTAAAATATTCTTTTGGCGCCGGTCTTCGATTTGCATTGAATAAAAAAGAAAAACTCAACTTAAGACTCGACTATGGCTTTGCTAAAGGAGGTAACAGCGGATTTTATTTTCAGTTAGGGGAAGCATTTTAATATTGAATTCCCTTTTTTGCAAGCTTTCTTCCGATCACAAAACACGTATATGCAAATAAAGGCGCTGCAATTATATCAATAGTATAGTGTACGTGTTGCAACAGTACCAGGATGCCTACGCAAATGGTTGATACCGCAGTTAATATTTTATCAGATTTTTTCCGGAGGCATAAGAACATAAGGAACTGCGTTCCGGTATGCCCTGAGTAAAAGAGGTCTTTCGTCACAAATGATGCTCCATAAAATGCATTACTCAAAGGATCAATAAGCGGAATAAGGTCTGCCGGAGGATTCAGGGGTATCAAACTGATTGTGATGATACGTGAAATGCTGAGTGCAAGAAATGCAAAAAGAAAAGTCAAAAAAATTTCCGGTTGCTGCAAAGCACGTATAAGCATTAATAAAGCAGTTGTCCAGATAATAATAAAAAGGGGAATGGAAACATTTAGAGATGAGATATTATTCAATATAAAATCATTTAATGCAATGCCGTTTCTTTTTTCAATATACTGAAAGAAAAAAGGAAATGATGACAGCACAGCAATATTCAGAACAAGAGCGACAATTACTTTTTTTCTGAAAAGCGGTTGAGACCACGCTGATCTCCATGCATTTTTTCCCCCGGGAAATACTTTATCCATTGGTTTTAAAACAAAAATTCTCTCATAAAAAAGTTACTATGAGAGAATTTTTAATATTCGTTGATTTATTTAATAATGCCATCTTACAAAAGCTTCCATTGCTGCATATTTGGTTAAACCGAGCTCAGCATAAAGATTAGCTGTATTGCCGTTTCGCTCTTCTGCCCGCTGCCAGAATTCCCTGTTATCACTTCCCTGAAAAGGCACCATGTCTTTCTGACTTTGATGAATAAAAATGCCATAGCGCTTTTTCATCATCTGGTCGGGGCTCATGGGTATTGCCATCTCTATGTCTGCAATATCCCATTCCTGCCATGCACCTTTATAAAGCCACACCCAGCAATCCTTCACCCATTCCTCACCGGCGGCTTGTATCCTGCGGAGGCTTTCAAATACAATGTCCAGGCATACCCTATGTGTACCATGAGGATCAGCAAGGTCACCGGCACAATATACCTGCTGAGGCTTTACCTTTCTCAATAATGCCATCGTCACTTTCACATCTTCTTCCCCCATCGGATTTTTTTCTATCGTTCCCGTTTCATAAAACGGAAGGTTTTGAAAATGGATATTTTCATCTTTCAGGCCTACATACCTGCAGGTGGCCTTTGCTTCGCATCTTCTTATCAAGCCTTTGATAGAGCGAATCTCCATTGTGTCCATCTGGTTGGGTTTCTTTGTGGAAACAAACTTCTGTGCATAGTCCAGAATTTTTCTGCTCCTCTGGTTGTCCATTTCAAACAGGTCTTCAAATCCAACAGCAAAGTCTATGAAACGAGTTACAAATTCATCGGTTACAGCAATATTCCCGCTTGTCTGGTATGCCACATGCACATCATGCCCCTGGTCGTGCAGGCGCATAAAAGTTCCGCCCATGCTTATGATATCATCGTCAGGATGAGGTGAAAAAATAATGCATGTTTTCGGATAAGGTTCGCTTCTTTCGGGATGGTTAGGAATCACCGCATTTGGTTTGCCGCCAGGCCAGCCGGTAATGCTGTCGCGGAGCATATAAAATACCTGCAGATTTATTTCATACGCATCACCTTTTTCTACAAGCAGATCACCCAACCCATTTTCATTATAGTCATAAGTGGTCAGGCCCAGAACGGGTTTATTAAGTTTTAATGCCATGTTCACAACGGCCCGCTTAATCATTTTTGGCGACCATTCAATTTCACCGGTAAGCCAGGGCGATTTAAATCTCGTTAATTCGGAAGCTGCCTCTTCGTCAAGTATAAATGTGCAGTTATTATGTTGTTGCAAAATGCTGGCAGGCACCTGTTCTGTCACATGACCTTCTACAGCCCTGGCAATTATCTGAGCCTTAAAACCCCATGCCATTAAAATGATCCGATGCGCTTTCAAAATCGTGCTGATGCCGGATGTAATAGCCATCCGTGGTACTTTGGCTATATTCTGAAATTCTCTTGAATTGGCTATTCTTGTGCTGTTGTCGAGAGTTATCAATCTTGTTTTGGAAAAAATGCTGGAACCCGGTTCGTTGAAGCCAATATGCCCGTTGTTGCCTATACCTAAGATCTGCAGGTCAATACCGCCTGCTTCATCAATCATTTGCTCATACTCAATACAGTGACTCTTGATCTGCTCTTTGGGCAATTCGCCGTTTGGTATATGAATATTTTCAGGAATAATATCAATATGATTAAAGAGATGGCGATGCATAAAATTCCAATAACTCTGAAATGCGTCACGCTCTACCGGATAGTATTCATCAAGGTTAAAAGTAACCACATTTTTAAAGCTCAGACCTTCTTCCCTGTGCATCCGCACCAACTCTACATACAGGCTGATTGGAGTGGAACCTGTTGCAAGGCCAAGTACACAACTTTGGTTGTTTTTTTGCCTTTCGCGGATAATGGCTGCTATTTCATCTGCCACATGCCTGGATCCTTCCTGTGTGTTGGCAAAAATTTCACAGGGAATTTTTTCGAATGAATCTACCATACTCATATCAGGTATCTGTTTTGATGATTAAGTTGTATTGAAGCGATTTCAAAATAAGTACATGAAATTTTATTTTACCAAAATTCCGGAGAATTACGGGTGCAAAAAAAACGATACAAAGTTATAAACATCACGGGCTTTCCCAAAGTATTGTTGAGTTGATTCATTCCTTGCAAAACAGCAGGTTCTGCTTTCATTCCATTTTGTAAAAGTCTCATTTAATTTCAATCTCATCAACAAAAATACCTCCACGGTTTTCAGCGCCCGCAACGGGCTGATTATATACCCTTAGTTTGACAAACTGAGCTTCAACCTGTCCGAAGTTTAGCGCAATATTTCGTGAATGATTCCATTGCTCATTTTCATTTTTAAGTGTGGCAACCATATTCCATTCATTGCCATCCGCAGAAGTATAGATGTCAACCTGCTGCGGTATTTTAATAAATCCACTTGAAGATGGCAAAATATCCAGCGTAACCTGGTGGATACTTTCTGATCTATTGAGATCAATCGTAGCCTCAATGTCTTTACCCACTTCCCATAAAGTCCATTCTGAGGCACTGTAACCAGCATCATCAGGCGCTTTCAGGCCATCAACAAGATAAAATTCATTTGCATCTTTTGAGAAATAAGCGGATGGAGAATTTGACACAGTTATTTTTTTGCCTGTTGCTTTATTGAATGAAAAAGTTTTGCTGATCGCTGAAATAGTTTTGTTATCTGCAATAAGTGTGGCTTGTATTTCACAATTGTCCTTTATAAGTAATGTTTCATTGTACTGAGAAGACGAATTTGAAGCTGAGTTGTTCACTATTATTTTTCCATCTTTATATTTTCTTTCCAGTTTCAACAAAACACCATTATTATCCAGCGATGGAACCACACTTGCTTTCAGATCATAATAAGCTTTGCTGTAATTTACTTTCCACAATTCATATCTTTTGAATTGAGTCAGCAGTCGTTTTTGAAAATCATCCCAGTTACGGTTATCTTTCGGGCTCCACAATACTTCGCTTAAAGCGGTCAAACGGGGAAAGATCATATATTCAACTTTTGAAACATTACTCATATATTCTGTCCATACATTCGCCTGTGCACCTAAAATATATTTTGCTTCATCCGTACTTAATTGCTGCGGAACAGGCTCATAATTATACACAGTTTCCAGCGGTAAATATCCGCCGATTGTAAGCGAGTCTTCATTCTTTTTTTCTGCATGATCCAGGTATACATAATTGCCCGGTGTCATGATTACTGCATGATTTTGTTTCGCCGCATTAATGCCACCTTCTTCGCCGCGCCAGCTCATCACAGTTGCATTTGGTGCGAGGCCGCCTTCGAGTATTTCGTCCCAGCCAATGATCTGTCTTCCTTTGCTGTTGATATATTTTTCTATCCGTTGTATAAAATAACTTTGCAAAGCATGTTCATCTTTCAACCCTTCTGTCTTAATTCTTGCCTGGCACTTAGGGCAAGATTTCCAGCTTACTTTAGGGCTTTCATCTCCGCCGATATGAATATATTTTGACGGAA
>JAHEZC010000278.1 GCA_023251275.1 Parafilimonas sp.
TTACTTTCCACTTTTATCTCCCCACCATGCGCTTTAATAATATCATAGCTCAAACTCAGCCCCAATCCAGTTCCCTGTCCTGTTGGTTAGGTGGTAAAGACAAACAAATTTACCAGTTGAACCAAGCGCCAGGATTTTTGGTCATTAGGTTGCAGGTCACTTAAAGTATCGGTTAATATATTCCTCTGGAGTGACAATTTTAATGGTGTTATATTCCTTCATTTTAAAATGATGAGTATTACCTGTTATCAAAAAGTCAGCGTTTGCAGTTACCCCTAATTCCAAAAATTTATTATCAGATTTCTCATCAATGACATGGAGCTTTACAGAAGGAATAAATTTAAGCGAAAGCTCATCAATTTTGTTTAATACAATTTCGGCTTTTGTAAGAAACGCGGATACTTTGCGAATCTTTCTCTATGAAGTACTTCAATATATTCCTCAAAAACTTCAAAGGATGAACAAACAATAACTGTTTTTCCTAATACAATATCAAAAATTATTTGTGTCGGATAACCTGATCCTATTAATGCAGATACAATAACATTTGTATCAACGACTATTTTTTGCATTTCTTACCGCATTAATTTCTGCGTTAATCTCATCAAGACTTAATTGTGAAAGTCCTGTTTGTTTCGCTATTTGATTGCATTTAATTAATGCTTCCCGTGCATATTCAATGCTTATTTTTTCTTTTAACTCGTCAAATGGAACACTGTCGGTTGTAAGCCCCAACTTTTCGTATTCAAAATCATTTATGGTTACGGTCAAATTTTTCATTTGCTTTTTTTCAAATTTACAAATAGTTTGATTAAATAAGTCAAATTGCCCGACACTGAAGGTCCGGATTCAGAAATGACCGTACGCCGGAAAGCAATAAAAATATTTTCACCTGAAGCTTCGGGTGAGTTTTTAAATTCCAGGCTTACCGACTTCAATGCAATATTTAAATAGTTTCTTTCGAAGGTAACTGAATTATAAACTCCGTTCCCTCACCTTCTTTGGTTTCCACTTTTATTTCGCCGCCATGTGCTTTTATAATATCATAAGTAAGACTCAATCCCAGTCCGGTTCCCTGGCCCGTGGGCTTGGTAGTGAAGAAGGGCTGGAATATTTTATCAATATTTTGTTGGGGAATGCCATTGCCATTATCTTTTACCCTGATTTCAATTTTATCATTCAGTTTTTTTGTGCTTACCGAAACTGAAGGTTCATAGCCTGCACCTTCTGCCTTTTGCCTTTCACTAACGGCATAAAATGCATTGTTTACGATATTAAGTATAACCCTCCCGATATCCTGCGGTACAATATTTATTTTTCCTTCTTCGCTTTCACCGGATGAGAGAACTTCATCAAAATCCGTATGCATAGCGGCATTGAATGACTTGTCCTTTGCACGAAGACCATGATAGCTTAACCGCAGGTATTCATCTACAAGTGCATTGATGTCTGTCGGTTCTTTCTGTCCGGTACTAATTCGTGAATGTTGCAACATGCCTTTTACAATTGCATCGGCACGCCTGCCGTGATGGATAATTTTTGAAAGATTCAGTTTTATATCGTTCAATAATTCGTTTTCCAGTTCTTCATTTCTTTCATCTTTGGCCTTTGATCTTTCTCCCTGAAATTCTTCAATCAATTCTGTATTAACCTCAGAAAAATTATTCACGAAGTTTAAAGGGTTTTGTATCTCATGTGCGATGCCTGCTGTGAGTTCGCCAAGCGACGCCATTTTTTCTGCGTGAATGAGTTGTGTCTGTGTTGATTTCAGCTCAACAAGCGCGTGCTCCAGTTCATTTTTTTGCTGCATTATTTCAGCAGTGCGTTCAGCAACCATTGCTTCCAGTTCGGCCTTTCGTGCAGCCATAATTCTTATCTGCTCTTCTTCTTCCTGTCTCTTCTTACGTTCTCTTTCCAGCGCTTTCTGTTGCTTTCTGTAAATAATCATCATCACGATCAGCCATACAATTGTGAAGGGAAAAGCAACGTGTACATAATTCGCAATTGTGTCGTATAATTTTTGCGGTAAAAATCTAAGCAGATCTTCAATCACCAAAAACAGAATCAAAGGCAGGATGGCAAATATTATATTGCGTGCTGAATTAAACTCCTGCCGTTTTAAAATCAAGCCAATCAGCAGCAGCATAACTAAATGCCATATCCATTTTGTGATTACACCGACCGAAAAGACTGAAAAGCCTGCCTGGATTACAAACAGCAGAATAACTCCATACATCGCATACTTCAGCGTTTTGTCCCACCAGGGATTTGGAGAATATGTCCGCAAAAATTTCCGAAGGTGCCGGATAAGAAAAAATGCAATCAAAGGTTCTAACCACATAGACAGTCAGGTAAATGGTTCAGTAATTATAAATTCACAAGGAATAATAGGTTAAAATAAATCATTATTCCAAGACTCTCAATTATTTCAGGAAATTGTTCTGTTTCTCTGCATCCGAATGAGGCATCATATTTATGGAATGGAGAGACAACAATGCCGGTAACTGAATATTCCGCTAACCAAATTATCCATCCGCATATTGCTGGAATACATGTTTCGGTTAATAAGGAAAATTACCGGAAGATAAGAACAAATTAATGCTATTTTGCTTACCGCTTTCTAAATGAAACTTTGATACAGTACCTGAAAATTCATGACAAAAATCAGAGCGGCAGCGCAAAGATTCTATAACTTCATTGTTGAATATAAAAGGTGCATTGAATGTTATAATTACCTTGTAAAGGCTTCTATCCGGCACTCACTTTAAATAATTTCGCGTATGTTATTTTTTATTATCAGCCTTAAATTCTTAATTCAGTTTACTGCAATTCCTCAGCCTGAATTTGAACCGCAAACTATTGATGCAAATATCTCCATAGGATATGGATTGGCGTTGGGAGATGTGGATGGAGATGGAAAACCGGATATACTGCTTGCAGATAAAAAGCAATTTGTCTGGTACAGAAATGGCGATTGGAAAAGATTTGTAATGATTGAAAATCTTACCGCACATGATAATGTTTGTATAGCTGCACGAGACATTACGGGAGATGGTAAAGTGGAAGTGGCCGTGGGCGCACAATGGAATCCATCTGAAACAAGTGATACGGCTCAGTCTGGTTCAGTACATTTTTTAATCAGGCCAGATGACCCTGCTCAGCGCTGGAAAGCAGTTGAGCTTCCTCATGAACCCACCATTCACAGGATGCGATGGATAAGGTCGGGAGGAAAATACTACCTGGTAGTGGCGCCTCTTCATGGAAGGGGCAATAAAGATGGCAGTGGTGAAGGCGTAAAAGTGATCGCTTATGAATACCCTGAAGACATTTATGGGCAATGGCGTACATTTATAATAGACGATAACATGCATCTCACTCATAATTTCGATTTTATAGAGTCTGCACAAAACGGCAGCGCTGAAATATACCTCGCAGGGAAAGAGGGCATCAGGGTTATCCTTAATGACTTAGGCAAAATCACAGAATCAAAAGCTGAAATATTGCCCGGCATAGATAGCGGCGCAGGAGAAGTAAGGGTTGGAAAACTGTCGCAGGATAAAAAATTTATTGCGGCTATCGAACCAATGCATGGTCATGATGCAGTCATATACGTAAGAGATAGTTCTACAAAAAGAATCGTGATAGATGATAATTTAAAGGAAGGTCATGCCTTGGCAGTTGCAGATCTTTTGGGTATCGGCTACGACCAGGTGTTGGCAGGATGGAGAGTACCTGATAAAGACGGGAAGGTGGGGATAAAGCTTTATGTAAAAAAAGATGCAGAAGGAAAGCAATGGGAATCATATTGGGTTGATGAAAATAAAATGGCTTGCGAGGATATACAGGTAATGGACCTGGATGGTGATTCCAAACCTGACATCATTGCTTCAGGCCGGGCTACACACAATCTTAAAATTTACTGGAATAAATCAGGGCAATTGAAATAAAATCTTTTGAGAATTCATCCGCCTTATTATATCAATTGTCTTTCTTTTTTATCCAATTATTTTTAGCTTCATAATATATGTAATTGAAAACCCGCCCCTGACGGCGCAGCATATATGTTGGCAGGCATCGAAAGCTATTCCCGGAGTTAAAGAAAAAAAGATTACCTTCATTCAAATTACATATAATGACAAATGATCAAATTGAAAAATTCCTTCTTCGCGAACACATCGGTAATACTGTGATCCGTATAAATTTTAAGACCCGCAATCCCCTTCTTGGTATTTTTATTAATTCCGGAGATTACGATGATTTAAAATCTAAAAATTTCTGGCGCATTGTGACAGAAGCAAACATTGATAGCTGGAAAAAATCAAAGGATATAAATTTAGCCCGGATTTTTAACGGTATGGAATTCAGAAAACTGGCAGCTATCTAAATCTTTTTCTTTTTTGTCAATGACTAACGTTATGCTTCAAGGTAATAGCGAGATAGTTTTACAAAAAAGATATAGATGAAATAATCGCGGTCAATAAATTCTGTTGGGGGCTCCTTTTTTATGTATATGCAGCATTTAGTTAAGCGATAATATTTTTCTCATTCAGCCAAGCTAAGGTTACAAATTTTGTCGTTCAGATACAAATTGAGCTTCATCACCAGATAGGCTGAAACTTTGTAACATTTATCCCAAACCATCAAATACTGCAAAGCACTAAAATTAGTTATATCTTTACACGCATCTGACAATCTGTTTCGAACAAGAAAATTTTACCGGTTGAA
>JAHEZC010000279.1 GCA_023251275.1 Parafilimonas sp.
GCTTCATCTTTATTCAGGCAATGAGATTCGATTATTATTTTAATACATCAATCAATTTAATAGAACAGTACAAGGGTGGTTCACCATTTGCATATTGGTTGAAAGAATATTTTGCACAAAATAAAAAGCATGGCTCAAAAGACAGAAAACATATTGTTCATTTATGCTATTGTTATTTTCGACTTGGGCATACTTTCAAATCAATAAGTGTTGCTGAAAGATTAAGAACTGCGCTCTTTTTATGCAATGCCGAAGCAGGAGAATGGAAAATTTTGTTTGAAGAAAAATGGTTACAGCATTGGCGTGTTTCTTTACAGGAAAGGATTGATTTTGTAAAAACCACTTATAAAGAATTTGATATTGAAAAGATTTTTCCAATGCAAAATGAATTAGGCGAGGAAACGGATCATATTTTATTTGCGCAATCGCATTTAATACAGCCTGATTTATTTTTGAGAATAAGACCTCACAAAGAGAAGCATGTAATAGATAAGTTGCAGGAAAATAAGATTGAATTTAATAAAATAAGCAATGCCTGTTTATAACTTAATACTGCTGCGAAAATTGGAAATATATTAGAAGAAAATAAAGAAGTTGTGGTACAGGATTACTCATCGCAACGGGTTGCTGCATTTCTGTTGATGATAAAATCCGAGATCCCAAATCGTAAATCCGGCTTTAAGATATGGGATTGCTGCGCTGGCAGCGGCGGAAAATCAATTCTTGCTTTTGATGTTTTGCAAAATGTTCAGTTAACTGTTTCTGATGTACGACCTTCTATTCTCAGCAATTTAAAACGTCGCTTCAAAGAAGCAGGAATCAATCACTATCATTCGATAACGCTTGACCTGACCTGGCCTCTGTCGAAAGCAATGTTTTCAATGAGCGGGACAGGTTTTGACCTGATCATTTGTGATGCGCCCTGTACAGGAAGCGGCACATGGAGCAGAACACCGGAGCAATTATTTTTTTTCGAAAGAGAGAAAATAAATCATTATACTGCTTTGCAGAAAAAGATCATAAGCAATATTATTTCTCGTGTAAATAAAGGTGGCTATTTTCTATATATCACCTGTTCGGTTTTTAAAAAAGAAAATGAGGAGATGGTTGAATATATTTTGCAACAATCAACTTTGATATTGATACAAAAAGAATTGTTTGTTGGCTATGATAAAAAAGCAGATACCATGTTTGCAGCGTTGTTTTGCGCTGCATCATCAGACGATCAGTAAATTGTTTCTCGGTTTTTATACTCTTAAAAAAATCTTTTTTGTGTACATGAAATATAAAAATGCCCATTTGATCAGTACGTAACATATTGCTAAAATCACTGCATTGAAAGGATCTCCGATTAACTGACCCAGCCATTGAAAAAAACCATTCGTGGTATATTCCCAGTTAATAAAGTGGCCCGACATATAGATCAGTATAGAATTCATGCCAATCACTTTAAAAAAGAAAGCCCATTTTTTATAGCCGAGCACATCAATGATGTAGTAGAAGATGCTGAGCAGAATTAAACTCAAACCGCCAACATGCAGGACGAAAGAACTTGACCAGAGATTTTTGTTGATGGGAAAATCGAGGTTCCATAATTGCGCCAAGGCGAGGGAAATAATTCCAACGATACCTAATCGTAAAGCTTTGCCTTGTCCAGTGATGGGGCTGTGCTTCAAAAAATTCCCTGTTAAAATACCCAGTAATCCGGTACCGATTGCAGGAATAGTAGAAACCAATCCTTCAGGGTCGTGAATATCTAAATATAGTTTTCCGGGAATAATTGAGCGGTCAATGTATGAAGCAAAATTACCTTCCATTGTAAGATCGCCTTTCATAAAACCCGGTGCAGCATTGAATTTCAGGAGCAGCCAATAACCTGTCAGGAGTAAACAGAACCAGATGATCTGCCCGCTTTTTTTTGTGTACAGATAAATGATATTTGCAAACATGTATGCCAGGCCTATACGCCCTAACACACTGCCGAAACGGACTTCTGAAAGCGGCATAATTCTGAGGCCATTATTGTAGATAATACCAAGCAATACCAAAATCAAGCCCCTTCTTATTACACGTATCAGTAATTCCCGTTTCGTTTTGCCTTTTTCAATTTCACGCCCTATAGAATAAGGTGTTGCAACGCCGGCAATGAATAAAAAGAGCGGGAAGATCAGATCATAAAAATGAAAGCCGTTCCATGCGGGGTGCGTTAACTGGTTAGAGAAGCCAGCCCAAAAGGAAGATCCCGTAGCTTTTGCAAGTCCATGCACGATTTCTTCAGCTCCCATGATCCAGAACATATCAAAGCCACGTAAGGCATCAAGAGAATAAAGCCGTTGCGGTGCGGAGATTTGAGACATTTTATGTTGGTTTACTGGTTTGTTTACAAATAATATCAGGGAATAAAAGATTTTAAAATAGAGAAGTTGAAATAAAATTAAGGGGATTTATGATACAGACCTTTAAAATTTAGTTTAAGATGAGAAGCGATATTAAAACATAGTCGGTATTGCTTTTACTAGATGCATGCAAAAGACCCGCCATCCATTGAGTTTTGTCTATACAAAAGACATATCATCCCGGAAGGCTTAAAAAAGAGTGAATATTTTTTTAATACAGGTTTATTGCAACCTGATTTTTTGAAAGACTTTTACTTTACCATTCGGCATCACTTTTAATGCGATATACATTTTGCTGATTTTTATTCCGGCGAAGTAATCTATCTGGCCATCAGCATGTAAAAATATAACCACGTCGGAAATAACACAATCGCAAAACTTTTTTGTGATAGTTTCCAATGCTTCTTTGGGTAACTCATTTAAGCTGAGGTCAGCGCTAAAAGCAATTAATTTATTTTCTGCATCATAGTAAGCCTGCAGTTCTTTTCCTTTGTATGTGAAGGACACTTTTTTGAAATTATCAGTGGTTATCCATTCTGCCCGGTTTGCATATTTGATAACGACCTTTAAAATATTTTGCAATTGTATATCCGTATCTTTTCCATTGGCAATGCATGCACTGCTGAATAACAGTACAAACAGGATAGCTGTAATTGACCTTTTCATTTCTTTGTAATTGAAAAATGAATCTTTTCAGAGTTGAACGTTAACAACTGTTACGAATAATAAGTCGTATATGCAGCATGGATGGAAACAAAGACGAATGAAATTTAGCGAGTAAATAACCACGGGATCAGAACCTTCTTTTTTAAAATGAAAAAAGCCGCATCATCACAAATGTGCGGCTTCAAGTCTGAAGCTTGTAAAATAAAAAAAGGCGGATTTCAGCGGACAGCAAACGGCATTTTGCTTTTTCTCAGGAAGGCATTTTGTTGTAAATGCTCACGTTACCATTTGGCATGATCCGCAGAGCAATGTGATTATTTCCTCTTGTTACCTCTGCAAAATATGCCATGTGGGCATTAGAGCCGAGGAACATGATGACATCTGTAACGGTCCATCCTGCATATTCTGTGGCAATATTTTCAGCAGCCTCATCTGGTAATTCACTTGCTTTAATGTGGCGACTGAAACCAATCAATGAACCGTCTTCTGCATCATAAAAGGCAGACACCGACTGACCGTTAAAAGAAAATGTGGCTTTGTTGTAATCAAGTGTGCTTGATCTCTGTACCAGGTTTGCTGCATTGAGAGCTGCCTTTAACTCATTGAGTAATTTTCTGGCATCGCTTTTACCATCTGCAAAAACCGGGCTGATTAAAGCAACTAAGAGAACTGTTGATAGAATGATCTTTTTCATTTTGATTTTTTTGAAAATTGAAGAATAGATTTTGATTTTTTGTCTGTAACTGTGGTACCTGTTACGAATTATGAATCGGATAAACAGAGTGGATGGAAACAAAAAGAAAAAATATTTTATATGGATGTGATAACTGCAATCCCACTGACGTAAAAAAATTGGGCTATATACTTTAAGAGATTATTAAAGAGGCAGGAACCAGGATCATTGCACATCAATCAGGTTTAACCTGATGCCGTAGCTGTCATCATCATATTTGGAAGGCGGAGGAGTCGTTTGCCATGTCCAATGGAGAAATTCTTTATACACAAGTCCAATACCTTTTGCATAGACTTCAATTGAGTAATTGCGTTGCTGGTAATTATTGGGATCAAACGGGCCATCAGGCGTAGTTTCATCCTGCTGCCATACGGTAATTGTGCTGTCCAGAGTTCCATTTAAAACAACATAAGGTGCATTGAAATTCTGGTATGTATAATCCCATCTGTCCATATATTGATAAGGTGAGGTAGCTGATTTAGTGTCAATAAAAGCATTGCCCTGCCACGCAAGCCCATCTCTCAAAGGCTCTTTCAGTTTAATAAACCGGAGATTATCATTGTCCACTACTTCCACGCTCTGATCGGTTGGCGTTATATAATAAGTAGATTCATATTGCCAGGGTTTTATCATCAATGTATCGGTTGTATAGCGGAATACCCGGTATGAGAGCCTTCCCAGATTATCGGTGAATGTATCTTCAATAACGTCCTTGGCGGCATAACTTTTTTCCACCAGGGATGTGCCGAAAGCAGGGATAACTATAGAGTCCAGGCGGTAAATAAAAACCTTACCTTTTTGTAAAGGATAGTATTCACTTAATAATGGAAGTGAGAAGCCATTGTTTGTCTTCTTACAACCGGCGATAACTGAAAGTATAATGATTAACAGCAATAAT
>JAHEZC010000280.1 GCA_023251275.1 Parafilimonas sp.
GGGTTTATAAGGCAGGCATTCCTACACTCAGCGGGACCGGCGCTGAAGTAAGCCGCACCTGCGTGTTAACTGGCCCGGCAAAAAAACTCGGGATGAATTCTGATTTTACTCCCTTTGATCAAATTGTATTGGACCCGGAACTTATTGCCGGCGCACCGCCAAACCAACGCTTCTACACAGGTATGGATTGTTATATTCACTGTATCGAAAGTTTACGGGGAACTTTCCTGAATGAATTCAGTAAAAGCTATGGTGAAAAGGCGCTGCAACTTTGCCAATATGTATTCCTGGAAAAAGATGTATGGGATGATGAATGCGATGATAAGCTGATGATGGCTTCTTATGCGGGAGGGATGAGCATTGCGTATTCACAGGTGGGTGTGGCGCACGCCGTAAGTTATGGTTTGAGCTATTTACTTGGCACACGCCATGGTATCGGCAATTGTATTGTAATGAATCACCTCGAAGAATTTTATCCCGATGGCGTTGATGAGTTTAAACGGATGGTTGAAAAAAATAAAATTGATATTCCTGCAGGCATTTGTAAAGGATTAACTGATGAACAATTTGATATCATGATCAATGTGTCTCTCGGAATGAAACCCCTTTGGGAAAATGCATTGGGAAAAGATTGGGAAAAAGTAATGACAAGAGCAAAGCTGCGAGCATTGTTTGAAAAATTATAACAGTGAATGCGCTTAAATAATATCCCCTGGAATTTTTCACTCCGATAATTCTTCACAGCTATCAGTATTTAATGGCTATGCCCACTGTAAGATAGGACACCTTACAGCTCAGCTCGGCAAAAAATCCAACCCTGTCTGCGAATAAATACCTGCATCCGAGGTAAGGAGTAATATTTATATCACTGCCTGAATTTTTAGTCGGTTCAGCGAATTTATACGATCCCATCAGGCCACAATAGATGTCTGTTTTTTCTATACCTGTAAAATGATAAGCGCTGCGTAAGCCGATGATGCTTACATCCCATTTCGCTGATTCAATTTTCCCGCTTTTACTGTATTTTTTAAACCCTGCATAAGCTCCCAGGCTGATTACCCCATTATTGCCGGCATTCCACATTCCTCTTTCGTATTGCAGGCTTAAAGCAGGTACAGTTGATTTGTTTTTAGTATTGAAAATGGAAGGGAAATAATTTGCCATTTCAAGACCGGTGGCAGCAACATTCGTACTTTTTTTAAATGACTGTGCATTCACGGTGATGGCTGATCCTATAAATGCAAGGATGAGTAAAAAGTTTTTCTTTTTCATAATTTTTGTTTTAATGGTTGTTTATTTTTTGATGGTTTACATTGTGCCTGCAAAAATTCCAATCTGTTAATAACAGTATCATTCATACTGAATATCAACTTTAATATTTACCGGGCCGGGTGATTCAAACGGCGTCTGGTGAGTGCGGAAATATGCTTTGACATTTGTGCCAATGTAACTTGCCCAAACCTCCCCATCCATAAAACTTACGGCGCCGCCGCTGATCAATTCCCCGGTTTCATCCAAATAAATTTTCACCGAGCTGACAGGGTATGGACGATCCTCATTTTTGATGGCGTTATCAAAAGTGCATATATACACACCGCCCGAATTTTCCTGCCATGCACATGTTGTAAGATTGATTACTTTTTCAGAACTTATTACTTTTTCGTCATTAGAGAAATCAATTACAGCGGGAGCCTCTTTGATGCACGCTTTTAAAATAAATATGGTTATCAAACCAATTATAATAGTGATGAATAATATTTGACGTTTCATAAGAAAGGTTTTAACACATAAAAAAATATGCCTCTCCTTTTTGTCGTTGTTTTCATGGGAATGGTAACACAGAATTGTCGTTATGGGGATGTATAAAGCAGAATAGTTCCTCGCATGTATGAAACAAGCCATTGCAGGTAATGCCCCTAAAATATTTTCTTGTGTATGCTTCATTGTTTCCATTTCATAAATTTTATAGCTCTTATTCAGCAGGCTAAACGGGTTTGCTGAAGCTGATTGATTGTCGAAATAAAATTACAAAGCATAGAGAGCCTTTACCAGCGCCATTGAGCAATTGGCAGATTCAGAAAATGAATGTGGGAAATGAGAAAGTATCTGCCGAAGAGAAATGACTATGCCAGGGTGAAAATTACAATCTTAGAAAACAGATCATTGTAATATTGAAGTGAAATTCTGATAACAAATTCAGAATGATTCTTAAACCCGTCCCGGCTGTAATTTATGCAGCAATGTATCCTTTCTGCTGCGGGAAACATTTACTGTAGAGCCGTCATTCATCACAAGATAACCTCCTTCACCGCGAATGTATTTTGCCACCTCGTTCAGGTTCACAAGATAGGAATGATGCACACGGATGAAGTATCCGAAATCATCTAACTGATCTTCCATTTCTTTCAGCGTTCTGCAGGCAGTGATCCTGCTTTTATTTTTAAGAAACAGGTGTGTATAATTATCATCCGCTTCACAGCGAATGACATTGTCTGCAGGAATTAATTCAAAACCTTCGGAAGTAGGCACGGCGATCTTTGTAAACCCGCTGTCTTTGTGTTGTATCTGGTCCATCAGCATTTTGAACTGTTCTGCAGAAGGAGGCGTCTTATTCACCTCGACTTTATGCACGGCTGATACGAGTTCTTTTGGATCAATCGGTTTCAATAAATAATCCAATGCACTAAACCGGATTGCTTTGATTGCATATTGATCGTAGCTTGTAGTGAAGATGACTGAAAAAGGAATTTGCTTAAAATGTTCCAATAATTCAAAGCCATTCATCACAGGCATTTCAATATCAAGAAATAAAAGTTCAGGTTTTAGTTTCTCAATCATCTCCAACGCCCTTTTTGCAGAGTGGCATCTCTCTATCACTTCTACCTCCGGACAATAATCGCTTATCAAAATGCTCAATGTGTCAATACAATGAACCTCATCGTCTATAAGAATTGCTTTGATCATATATAATTCAATTTAGGAATAACAATTTTACCTGCTTATCAAATTTTTTTCCCTTGTCCTGAAAAGAAAAAATTCTTCCAGCTTCTCTTTTTCAATTTACCTTCCATATTTCTCTTGTCGGGTACAACCAAACCTTCGTTGGCAAGTGCAAAGACTTCAATGGGTTTCTCTACATTTTTAAATTCATAGTGACCGAGAGATACTGATTTAAACTTAGGATTATTTTTTATCTTATCATGAATTTCGTTTGAAAAAAGGACAGTATTTCCGTGACCCAGCGATTGAATGCGCGAAGCTACATTTACGCCATCACCCAATATTTTTCCTCCTTCAAAAAATATTTCACCGATGTGTAAACCTATTCTCATCGGAACTGCAGGCGCCACCTGCAAACGCTGCTGCATCTCCAAAGCGCACTGCAAAGCATCTGTTACGCTTGCAAACACGCTCAGGCTGCCATCTCCATAATCATTCAGCACTTCTCCGGCATGAGCAGATACGGTTTCTTTCAGCTCTGTATTGTGCCGCTTAATGACAGTTACTGCCTGCTCTTCATTTTGCTGCATGATGGCAGTATAGCCTACAATATCAGTAAAGAGAATCGCAGCTAACCGGCGTTGCTGTGACATGGTAAAGGAATGATGTGAATGACTCTTATCTAAGAGTTCAGCAATTTTCGATAAGCCGCTTTCTTTGTTTTGCATCTGTATCTGCTCCATCAGGATACGGAACTGCTCTGCTGATGGTGGTTCTTTTTGCACATTCACCTTATGTACTGCAGCTATCAGTTCTTTTGGATCAATCGGCTTGAGTAAATAATCCAGTGCACTGAAGCGGATCGCTTTAATAGCATATTGATCGTAACTCGTAGTGAAGATAACTGCGAATGGGATCTGTTTAAATTGCTCCAGCAACTCAAAGCCATTCATCACCGGCATTTCAATATCAAGAAATACCAGGTCGGGGTTTAACCTCTCTATTGCCTCAAGCCCTTTTTTGGAGCCGGGACATTTTTCCAGCACTTCCACTTCGGGACAATAATCTGTCAACAGTATGCTCAAGGTGTCAATGCAGTGAGCCTCATCGTCAATAATAATAGCTTTAATCATATAGGGGACATTATAATAATTAATTCAGTGACAATAACATTAATTTTTGTTTCAATCGTTTTCAGATACCTCCTGCGGCATGACAAGCATTGGTAATTCTGTTCAGAATTGGTACATAAGTATCATCGTTATACCGCAGCTTGTCATGTCGAGGCACGAGACATCTATTTTCCATCGTCATACAATTTTACACTTCCTCTATCATCGGCATTTTTATTACAGCTTCCATCTGGTTTGTAATAATTATTCCGGAAAATCTTATCAGCAAATCTTTGCGCTCTTTGCGCAATCCCTAGCGCACTTTGCGGTTAAAAAAAGATGAAACCGCAAAGATCACAAAAGCAATACAACGCAAAGAATACACAAAGGGTTTTATATGTTCAATTCAAATCATTGTTGTTGGTTTAAAGTCTTGGCTGCCGGTTTAGGTAAAGGTCATCAGTTCATGGATAAAACTCCGAATAACCTCAACTCAAAACCAAACCCGCTGCCATGACCAAAAACATCTATCATCATCATCATTTATTTTAAACTTCATCTATCACCGGCATCTTAATCACCACCTCAGTTCCTTCTGCTGTACCATCAGTATTTACAAGATCATTAAT
>JAHEZC010000281.1:0-2424 GCA_023251275.1 Parafilimonas sp.
CTTGATTTCTAACCTGCGCAGTTGTGAAATTGAGATTGGCGATCGTATTATTACAAACCTGTTCGAGATCTGTTTTGATATAAAAATATGAGCTGTCTGGTTCAGCACTTGACATAGGCAGTACAGCGATATAATCTTTGTTGTCAAGCTTCGCAGTACTGATAAGTGATTGCATAAGAGTCAGCGAACGATCGCCGCCGCCAATAATAAATAAATTTCCTTTGGGTGAAATGGATTGACTGGATGACTGGAGAAAAAAAATCAGCAGCGCAGCAATAAAAAATAATAATTTAATTTTCATGCAATGAAAATAATGAAATAAATAAAGTGAAAGTTCCTTTTTTGATTGATGCCAATTGTTTTAGTTCAACGATAATAAAAGTGTCTCATTGTTCCTCACAGGTAAATTGCTTTTATTACAAGCAGTGTAATAATTGTAACGACTGCCATTGCAATGATCCATTTGTGTTTATCATAAAATGAAAAAATGGTCATGCTGAAAAGTGCAATGGCACAAACAAGCGCACCGGAAATGAATGGCTGAAGCTGTGCAATTGTCAAAGCGGTTTTGTTTACATATTGCAAATGGAAAAATTCTGCCAGTGTGCGGATAAGTGCAAGAAATACCGCAATCATTCCTGCCCTGCTGATTGTTTGTGTTTTGATATGCATTGAATAACGGAAAATTTTTGAAAACAAGTTTAAAATTAGCTATTAAGCAAACACAAGCCGGCAAATCCACATTACAAAACTCAATCCCAATGCAGTCAGCGGGGTGATAAAAGCTTTAGCCATAATAATATGGTTTCTTTTTGATGTTGTGCCTGAGCAGATTTGATTATTTCCATTATTCAGTTGCAATATCCCTGCAAGCTGAAAAAAAATGTTGTTAAGCTCGTCTGCTGCTTTACTCTCATACAAAATTATTCCTTCATCCAAATCAAAATAAGGCGTTAAGGGGCAAAAAAAGTAACAGCAAATTGACAGTTTCTGATGTTTGCATTTTTTACCGCGTTTTCGCGGCTCTGGGTGAGACATTTTTAAGAAAGTATGCCATCAATGGATTTACGTCAAGACGCGAAGCGGCGAGGAAAACAAAAGAGTAAAAACACTTTACGTAAAATTATCTTACCTGTAAGAGATTGTTTCCGCTTGAGGAAATTCAAAGAATTAATAATGATTTTAAATGCCATGTTTTGCTTTTATTTTTTATCCCATGCAATTTTTCCGTAAGGGAAAATATGTTTAAACGTCTGACAGGTAACTTAAATTTTTATGATGAAAAAAAAGATCGTCTTACTTGCAGCTATATTTTTTGCAGCTATATTTACTCATGCACAAAAATCACCTGTATATATCAGCAATGATATTGCAGTGAATGGCTACGATGTGGTGTCTTATTTTACAGAAGGGAAGCCGGTAAAGGGAAAGAAAACATTCTTATATCAATGGCATGATGCTTATTGGCTATTTTCCACCAGGGAAAATCTCGATTCATTTTCACACAACCCCGAAAGATATGCTCCGCAATTCGGAGGCTATTGTGCGTACGGAATTTCTGAAGGTCATAAAGCGCCCACCCAACCCGATGCATGGACAATTGCGAATGGAAAGCTCTATCTCAATTACAATACAGAAGTAAGAACGCTTTGGAAAAAAGATATGAATGAACGCATTACTAAAGCAACCGGGAATTGGGATTCATTAAAGAATAAAGAATAAAAAAAATCCGGCAATTTTTTTTCATAATGCGGTAAAACTATGCAGCAAAAGGTAAGTGACTGCGCCGGCAAAATAACCTAACAATGCGAGCAGGCTTATCTTCTTAAGATACCAGAAGAAACTTATTTTTTCTATACCCATAGCTGCTACTCCGGCTGCCGACCCGATGATCAGGACGCTTCCGCCTGTGCCTGTGCAATACGCCAGGAACTGCCAGAAATAATGATCGGTCGGATATTGAGTCAGGTCATACATTCCCTGCGTTGCTGCTACCAATGGCACATTATCCACAATGGAAGAAACAAGGCCGATCAGCATAACGATCAGTTTTTCGTTCCCGATAGCTGCGGTCAGTTTTGTTGCAAGACCCGATAAAATGCCCGTTGACTCCAGCGCAGAAATGCTCATCAGAATTCCAAGGAAAAAAAGGATACTCGGTGAATCAATTTTTCTGAGTGCATGCGCTACGGATAACACATGCTTTTCGTCTTCTCCTTTGCCTTTGTGTATCAGTTCGGTAATTACCCAAAGTATCCCGAGGCCAAGTAATATGCCTGCATAAGGAGGCAGGTGTGTAATTGTTTTGAAAACCGGAACAAGAATCAATATTACCACGCCAGAAGTGAAAACAATAAATTGTTGCCGCTGAGAAAATAATACCGGAAGCCCGCTCCCGCTGTCAGCAGGCTTCTGCACACTTCC
>JAHEZC010000281.1:2434-4653 GCA_023251275.1 Parafilimonas sp.
CTGAATGATAAGTATATCAGCGGGGCAACAAGGCATACGAGACTTGGCAGTATGAGAGCAAGGATGATATTTCCACTCGTTATTTGTCCGCCGATCCAGAGCATGGTTGTTGTGACATCGCCTATCGGTGACCAGGCGCCACCGGCATTGGCTGCAATTACGATTATGCCTGCAAAAAATAAACGGACTTTAGTACCCCTGATCAATTTTCTCGTAAGCGAAACCATTACGATTGTAGTGGTGAGGTTATCAAGTATGGCGGAAAGAAAAAAAGTGATGAATGCGAGAATCCATAAAAGCTTTCGCAGATCTGTCTGCTTAATTCTCGTGGTGATAATATCGAAGCCATCGTACAGATCTATCAATTCAACAATTGTCATCGCTCCAAGAAGAAAAAATAAAATGCCTGAAAGCTCGCCCAAATGATGCATAAGCTGTTCATTGATCATTTCTTTGTGCGGGTTTAAAACAATATAAACAGTCCAGCACAGCACTCCGGTGATCAATGCCGATGCTGCTTTATTGATCTTAAGCGTATGCTCAAAAGCTATGGCAATATACCCTGCAATAAAAATAATAATGATTAATGCCGTCATACCTGGTGCTTATTTATTCTGGAAAATCGTCGTCTTCACTGCGTGAGCCGTGAATTTTAAAATTAAAGAATAATTGGGAGAGTAGATGGTTTGATGGTAGGGAACCACGCTCTATTTCTGAATACACATAAAAACATTATTATTACCAAGCGTCTTATTATTATAGAATTAGGAAATTATGGGTCTTAAATCTAAAAGTGAAAATAAAGTAATAATCAATTGCTTTAGTTCCTAAAAACATCTTTCATCCTCCCGCTATCGCTTTTATATTGCCAAATTCCGACAGATATATTTTCCCGATTTTAAAATTGCAGGCCAGCAGTAGGTTTTTAAATTCCTGCATGCTGTATAAACAAACAGGTAATAAGATTTTGTGTTTGTCTGCTATAAATTTATCCAATAGGCAAAATCTTTCTTCAACAGGTTTTTGCCTGTCCGCATATTTAATTCCCAGTTCGGATTCTATACCAGAAACCGATATGAATAAATTGAACTCAATGCTTTTAGATAAATGCAGTTTCAATAAGCGCAATAATTTTTCACAATCGCTGTAAGGAAGATAATGAAATGTTCGTTGAGAATAAATGAACCGGTATTCCCCGGACAGATACTTATCTGTGTGCCTTACGTCTGAGTGGATAAAATTTATCTTTTCAGGATTCACTTTACATTTCGCACAGTCTTCTGCAATCGTCCCGGAAAAATCCTGCACATCCACAGCAGTTACCTCGCAATTTGCAGCAGCCATTTTTATTGTTTGACCGCCTTTGCCGCAGCCCAAGTCAAGTACCCTCGGATTTTTAATTTCGGAAGAATTAATGACAGTTAATAAATCAGCGTCAAGATCGTCTGTTCTTTGAAGGGAGATATCAATTCCAAAACCATTCAGTGAATCAATATCAGTATCTCCGTATTTGTTTATCTTTTTCATGCAGGCCGGGAGCTTAATAATACCTGCCGACCAGGGGATTATCCACGATCATTTTTTTTATTTCTGCCGGGTCTATGCGCCCTTCTTTTCCATATACAATTTTTCCTCCCGGCTCTACGAGAATGGTATAAGGCAGGGCGCCCTGCCAGTTGGGGTCTATGGCTTCTATGAGTTTATATTTATCATCGCCGCTGAAAAGATAATTTTTAACGGATGACTGCTGCTTTTGCAGGAACTGCAATGCTTTATCTTTTTTGCCGGGCTCATCCGCACTGATGCTGATGAATTCAAAGTCTCTCCTGCGGTACATCCTGTTCATTGTGATAAACTCGGGGAATTCAGTCACGCATGGTCCGCACCAGGTAGCCCATACATTAATGAGCCGCAGCTTATCGGATTTATTTTGCAGCAGGTCTTTGATTCCTGCTTCATCAATCATTTCAATACTCACAGGTTCCTTTGACCATTCCTGCTGTGCTTTTTCTACCCAGTCTTCTTTTTCCGCCCACTTGATGGAGCAGCCAAACACTTTGGTTGTTTGTACGGGCACTTCCTTATTATTCAATAAAGCTTCTACGGCATTACGGGTATCAAAACTCGTAGGCGTTTTGGTGGGTTTTTCTACATTGTCAATGCGTCCCTGGTAACGAAGCTTTCTTTCCTTATCAAAAATAAATGCATGCGGTGTGGCA
>JAHEZC010000282.1 GCA_023251275.1 Parafilimonas sp.
TTGTACCAAGAGAATATCTCCAGTCCCGGAAACGGATAAAGATGTAAAGGCATATAACAATGATTGCAATTATCGTTGCCTTTTGCGCACCTTTTCTCAGGTCATCTGAGATAGATGGTTGTACTGTTTGTGAGCCTTGCTTGTAATTTTTATCAAAATCCCTGTAGGTAATCTCTGATGGCAAATGTTTTTTTAAACCATTAAACAAAGTGGTTTCTACCAGCGAATCAGTATTGTTTCCACGTTCATTTATTTTGTACGCAGTTGTAATATTCAACTGGTTTCCGGTTCCTACTGTTTTAATCACCGGCGCTTCACCAAATATGTTCTTCAGATCGTCTCTTATTTGATCAGGCGTTACTTTTTTATTCAGGAAATCAATCGTATAACTGCGTCCTCCTGAAAATTCCACACCTTCATCAAACCCGTTGAAAAAAGAAGCAATACCCAGTATCAATACCACTACGGAAATACCATAGGCAATCTTTCTGTATTCAATAAATTTGAATGATGCATGCCTGAATATTTTTTTAGAGATCCCGGTAAAATAGTTGAAATGGCGATTTTTACTGGTATAAATATCGGTTATAAGCCTTGAAACGAGAATACCGCAGAACAAAGAAAGGGTAATACCCACCATCTGGGTGGTAGCAAAACCCAATACGGGTCCCAATCCGAAATAGAATAAAATCGCAGCACTCAGGAATGTGGTTACATGGGCATCGAGTACAGGGGCATAAGAACGCTTGTATCCATCATTTACTGCAGTTAAATATCCCTTCCCCCTGGTCAGTTCTTCTTTTATTCTTTCAAAAATAATAACGTTGGTATCCACGGCCATGCCGATTGTTAACACCAGAGCAGCAATACCGGGAGCCGTAAGTGTAAAGCCAAGGGCGCTTAATATGCCAATTGTAAATAGAAGGTTTAATATCAAGGCAACATTGGCTACCCAACCCGCTGTGCTGTAATATACCAGCATCAGGACAAAGATGATGATGAATGAAATAAAGAAAGACAGGGAACCACCCTGTACTGCCTGCTGGCCAAGTGTTGGACCTACAATTTGCTCCTGCACAATTTTAGCAGGCGCAGGTAATTTACCCGACTGAAGAATGTCAGAAAGATCCACCGCCTCTTGAACAGTAAAGCTGCCGGTAATTTCAGAAGATCCATTTGGGATAGGACCATTTACAAATGGTGCGCTGTAAACAATATTGTCAAGTGCAATTGCGATTGGTTTGCCAACATTTCTTTCTGTCATTTTGGCCCATACCCTCGTACCTGCCGCATCCATATTCATTTTAATTGCTACACGGCCTTTTTCGTCATAATCCTGCCTTGCATCACTTACACGCTCACCCTCGAGTTCGGCTGTTCCATTATCGAGGGTTTTAATGGCATATAAGAGAAGGGAGTTTTTAGTCTTTGGATCTTTGCTCTCACTTTTGCCATACATGAATACAAGATTGGACGGGAATTTTGTTTTAACAATATCCATATCGAGATAATTGTTAAGTAGTCCCGTATCTTTTAAAGCGACAGAGGCAATATATGCAGGGAATTGTACCCCGCCATTTTGTGTCCGCTGTCCCTGGGCCATCCCGCTGAACAAGCTCCTTAGCGGGGTTTCATTTTTTTTGAAGTTGCGGGATGTATCAGTTTTTGCTGCAGTGTTTTTTCCTGTATCTGTTATGCTCGATAAAGTGTGTGTTTTATTTGTATCTGCTGCGGGTTTCGCCTGCGGTTCATTTGGCTTTGTAGTTGTATCTGCAGATTTTATTTTTGCAGTATCAGTTGCAGATATTCCATTAAGATAATCTGCGAGTGTTTTATCTGCACCGGTTATTCCATCATAAATATCATTGATATTATATACTTCAAAAAACTGCAGGTTCGCCGTTGATTGCAGGTAGCGACGCACCCTTTCCGGGTCGTTTACACCGGCAAGCTCAATATTGATTATACCCTTTTGCGGATCAGGATTAATGTTCGGAGATGCCACGCCAAACCTGTCAATCCTGGTGCGGAGAATACGATAGGTATTGCTGAAAGCGCTGGTGGCCTGTTCACGCAGGTAGGAAAGAACTGCATTATCTGAGGCGTCAAATTTTATTTTGCCATTGCTGCGCATGGCAAAATAAGGCGCCAGCCTCGTAGTGCCTGCCGTTTGCGCAAATGCTTCACCGAATAGGGTTATCAGGTCAGCGCCGCTATTGGCTTTTTTTTCCACTGCTGAACCCAGCGCCCTGTTAAAAACAGGATCTTTTGTATAATTGGCAAGTGAATGTATTAATCCATCCAGCCCGACCTCCATAGTCACACTCATGCCACCCTGCAGATCGAGACCCAGCATTAACTCTTTATCTTTTGCCTTTTGGTAAGAAGTCAATCCGAAGGGGCCGATATTGGTATCTTTTGTGCTGTCGAGCAGGCGCTGCAGTCTTTGCTTTTTAAATGCCAGTAAAGAGTCTCTGTAGGCCGCTGCCAGTTCTTTATTCCCTGGATATTTTTGATCCGGTGTAGAAAAGTTTGATTTTAACCATAGTTCGGCTTTTTCATCCATGTTGCTTTCATGGCTTCGGACGATCCATGTAAAAGATAATTGGTAGAGGCAAATTAATATCAGCGCAATTGTAAAAAAACGCACTAAACCTTTCAGTTGCATACGGTAAGGGGGTTATACTTTTTTTTAGTGAGCGGCAAAGATATGGTATTGGGATTTAAAATAAGACGATAAAAATACTGCTATCCAGGCTTGTTGTTTTCAAATAATCAAGCAGCAGATTTATTGAACATCAACGAGTGTCAGTTCAAAAAAAAGTATCGCATTTGGAGGCACAACATTGGAATAGCCAAGGCATCCGTAACATAACGAGGAAGGTATAACCATTTTTATATGTCCGCCTTTTCTTATTAATGGAATAGCAATGCGCCACCCCTCAATAAAATTCCGAAGAAAATCCACGACAGGCGTGGTTTGTTCATCAAGCGTGATGTCGTTGAGGTAAGTAGCCTTATAAGTAACTGAAATTTTAGCATTCAAATCGGGAGTCATTCCGCTGCCGATATCTATGATCTGATAAAAAATACCTGAAGTATCTTTTGAATATGAGATGCTGTGTGTATTGCAAAAAGAAATGATTTGCGGTTCCTCAGTTATTGGTAATACATTCTGGCAGGCTTGTGAATCGTTATTTTTGGAGCAGCCGGATATCACCGCAAATATTGCCAGGCTAAGAAGAATTTTTTTCATCCTGATTTTTTTAAGTAAGACTATATTACAGTTTAATTAGCTGCATGATCGTTTAAGCGATTCTTTCTGTGTAATAATTCCTTATAGTATTGCTCATTCTTGTCCCATCTGAATTTTTTATAAAATATTCCGATAAAAAAAGCGATCATTATAATGCTGCTGATAAAGATCACCGGGTTAAATTCTGTATTGGCAATCATTATTGCTCTTTTGTTCCACCCTGACAAAAGCGATGCAAGAATTGCAATGCCAATCAACAAGCCAAAGGATGCTCCGATAAAAATTGGTTTAATTATTCTTTGCTCTTTTTCACGATTAATTCGCCAATATTGCAGAAACTTTTCTTCTTCGTTTGTCAGCATTTACAAAAATAAGTGGCAGAAAATGAAAATATGATTTTCCGGCAATTTATATTCGTAGCCTGGAGTAACTCAATTATTTCAAAATAGTACCGTGACGAATTACGACTCTTATATAAAAGAATTTCTTATAAAGAACAAAGAAGTTTCTCTTGAAAAGATAGGAAAACTTTCATTGAAAGGGAATGCCGCAATCAATGAAAATGATATTGCTATACAAGCCGGTTTTTTAAGTTTTCAATACAACAGGAAAGCTGAAACAACACCGGAACTCGTTACGTTTATTACTGAGAAAACAGGCAAAAACAAAATACTTGTTGCCTCTGATATTGAATCTTATCTTGAGCAGGCCAGGCAATTTATCAATATTGGCAGGCCTTATGAAATGGAAGGTGTAGCTGTTATTGCTATAAATAATTCCGGTGATTACGAATTACGACAGGATGATAGTGTTTTTTTAGGTGAGGACATGCTGACCAGGGAAAAGCATGTAAAGCATACCAGGCGCCGCTCAGCAAAAAGAGGGAGTGGCAGAAAAAAAGTCCTGACATTCTTTGCTTTTCTGATTATTATTATCGTTTTAGGTGTGATTGGATGGGGTGGCTATACTATGTTTATTGAGAAAAGTTTTCCATGGATGGAAACAGATACCACAACCCAAATCATAGCTCCGGCCACAATTGATACATCACATACAGTTCAATCGCCTTCTGTTCAGTCTGTTGACATTAAAAGTGACAGCATTATGTGTAAATATATTTTTGAGACAACAAAACTGCTCAGCCGTGCACAAAATCGTTTTGCGCAGCTTAAATCTTTTGGCGATCACGTAGAAATGGATACGGTGCGCAGAGATACTACAAATATTTATCATCTTTTTTATAAAATGAAACGCTTGCCTGCTGATACTGCCCGGGTGAGAGACTCGCTGCAAAAATACCTGCAGCTTAAGGTGAGGATAGTAACTGTAAATAATTAATTTTAAATTGATATTAAATTGCACCCTATGAAGTCGCTTCAG
>JAHEZC010000283.1 GCA_023251275.1 Parafilimonas sp.
AACAAAAAACATTCTAATCATGATTGAAACAATCAAAAAATACGACCCAATAAAATATAAAACACCCACAGGTACCCAACTAACCTGTAAAGGCTGGATACAGGAAGCGGCATTACGTATGCTGCTCAACAATCTCAATCCTGAAGTGGCAGAGCGTCCCGAAGAACTTATCGTATATGGCGGGCGTGGTAAGGCAGCAAGAAATTTTGAAGCCCTTGATAACATCATCGCTGCATTAAAAATTTTAGAGAATGATGAATCACTTTTGATACAAAGCGGCAAGCCTGTCGGTATTCTCAAAACACATCCCGATGCACCGCGTGTGCTGATATCAAATTCACAACTCGTCCCCAAGTGGGCTACATGGGAACATTTTGATGAACTGGAGAAAAAAGGGTTGATGATGTATGGGCAAATGACTGCCGGCAGTTGGATCTATATCGGCTCACAGGGAATTGTACAAGGCACCTATGAAACTTATGCTGCTGCTGCTGATAAACATTTCGGTGGTACACTAAAAGGAACCTTGAATGTAACGGCGGGTCTCGGCGGAATGGGCGGTGCACAACCACTCGCCATTACGATGAATGAAGGCGTGGCATTGATCGCAGAAGTGGAGGAATGGCGCGTGGATAAACGCATCGAAACAAAATACCTTGATGAAAAATATTTTGATATTGATGAAGCGATAGATGCGGGGATAAGGTATAAGGCGGAAGGTATAGGAAAGAGCATCGGCCTGGTATGTAATGCTGTTCATCTGCTGCAAAGACTGATCGAAAGAAATATTATTCCCGATACACTCACCGATCAAACCTCTGCGCATGACCCGCTTATTGGTTATGTACCGCATACGCTCAGCAATGAACAGGCGAATGTATTGCGTGAACAAAATCCAAAGCAATATCTTGAATTGAGTTATGAAAGTATGTACCTGCATGTACAACTGATGTTGCAGTTGATGGACAAAGGCGCCATTACTTTTGACTATGGTAACAACATCAGGGCAAGGGCACAGGAGCATGAAATCAGTAGTCGGGAGTCGGAAGTCAGGAGTCGGGAAAGTAACCACAAACCACAAACTGCCAACTACAAACCCAACAGATGCTTCGATTTTCCCGGCTTCGTTCCTGCCTACATACGGCCGCTGTTTTGCGAGGGCAAGGGGCCTTTCCGCTGGGCTGCATTGAGTGGCGATCCAAATGATATTGCAGTAACCGATGAAGTGATCATGAATATGTTTCCCGCAAATAAGGGGATGATACGCTGGATGAGAATGGCGAAGGAAAAAATTGCATTCCAGGGATTGCCTGCGCGTATCTGCTGGCTGGGACAGGGTGAAAGAGAAAAAGCCGGTCTTGCATTCAATGAACTGGTGCGTACAGGAAAAGTAAAAGCGCCGATTGTCATCGGTCGCGATCATCTCGATACAGGAAGTGTGGCAAGCCCCAATCGTGAGACCGAAGCCATGCTTGATGGAAGCGATGCCGTTGCAGACTGGCCTTTGCTGAATGCATTGGTGAATACCGCAGGCGGGGCAAGTTGGGTATCGCTGCATCATGGTGGTGGTGTAGGTATGGGTTATAGTATTCACGCGGGAATGGTGATTGTTGCCGATGGTACAGATGCGGCAGCAGCAAGGCTTTCACGAGTGTTGAGAAATGATCCCGGCATGGGTGTGATACGACATGCTGACGCCGGATATGATATTGCGAAAGAAACAGCGAAGAAAAATCATCTTAATGTTGAAGAAAGGTTGAAGTAAGATTGTGTATCAAGATGCTTTGCTATTATGAAGTATGTCCCAAAAACAAGTTCGGAGTAATCTGTAAAACAGAAGCACGATTGAAGCCATCCAATCAGCTACGCATTTTTTTTCTTCGTGCTGTTTATTTTTGCACACTAATTCCTGCTGATTCGGTACATGCTTCCGCTATCCGTAACGGCATAAAGCATTCCGTTATCATAAGCCACATCGCGGAACCGTTCTTTTTTATCTGCGAGTAACCTTTCCTCACCCACTACTTTGTTGTTCTTGATCACAAGCCGCGCTATATGGGTGCTGCTGAGCCCGCCAACGAACAGGTTATTTTCCCATTCGGGAATGGCATTGCCTTTATAAAAAGTAATACCGCTGGGGGAAACAACAGGATCCCAATAATACACGGGTTGTTCCATGCCTTCTTTCTGCTGTATGCCTTCTCCAACTTTTTCACCGCTGTATTCAATGCCGTAGGTAATCACAGGCCATCCATAATTTTTTCCTGGATGTATAATATTGATCTCGTCGCCGCCCCGGGGGCCAAACTCTGCCTCCCACAATTCACCAGTCACAGGGTTAATGTCAAGGCCCTGCGGATTACGGATGCCATAGGCATATATTTCCGGCATAGCACCGGCTTGGCTGATAAAAGGGTTGCCGGGGGCGGGTCTGCCATCACGGGTTATTTTAAATATTTTTCCGAGACCCGCATTCAGCAATTGAGCCTGTGCCCTGCCCGGGAGAATGGATCTTTCACCGGCACTGAGAAAAATATTTCCGTCCTTATCAAATACCAGTCGTGAACCAAAATGCATGGAACTGTTTAATGCAGGAGTGGCGCGAAAGATCACTGTGGGGTTATCAATCGTTCCCGTTGTTTCATTTAATTGCCCTTTTGCTACAGCAGTAAGATTTCCCGGAGGATATTTTTCGGAGAAAGACCAGTAAATGGTTTTGTTGTTTGCAAAGCCTGGATCGAGTGCCACATCAAGCATTCCGCCTTGCCCGGCGTCTTCCACTTTCGGAAAACCGGTGATCTTTTTTACAAGTGCACCTGTGGAATCATGAATTTCCATATACCCGGATCTTAGTGTGATGAGCAACCTGCCGCCGGGCATGGGAATTATTGCCCAGGGGCTGCTCAGGTTTTGAGTAATCTTTTCCACTTTATAAGGCGTAGTTGTTTTTACGCCTGCTATTCTTGTTTGTCCTTCGAATGCTGGTTGGTAATTGCTGTTTGGATTTTCCGTTTCCACCGGTGGAAGTTGGGCAGAATCTCCGCCGCTTGTATTGATTGGTGAAGTGTTATTATTGGCGCAACCCGATGAATAAAACAGCACCATAATCGCCGGTAAGCATACGAAATTTTTTGCCTGCATAAATATATTTTGAAAAATGAATGGTAAAAATAAATAAACAGTAAGATATTCATCATAGGTTTATTCGGATACCGGTATTGCAGGAAATATGCTTAATTTAACATACTGATATTGTCCGATTTGTGCGTTCTTATTTGTTATGTAAAAACAAAGTCATGATCACAAAAAAATCGAAACCTGCAACTATTGAAGAATATATAAATGCTGCTCCTGAAGAAGTACAGGAAAAACTGCGCCAGATGCATGCATGTATTCGTGCAGCCGCACCCGGTGCTGCAGAAGGTCTTAAATGGAGCATGCCTGCTTACTCTTACCAGAGGATAGTGGTCACGTATGCTGTGTTTAAACATCATATTGGTTTCTATCCTACACCATCAGCGGTAAAAGCTTTCGCAAAGAGTCTCACAAAATATAAAACGGCTGAAGGATCCATACAGTTTCCATTAGATAGGCCGCTGCCTCTGTCATTGATCAGCAAGATCACAAAGTTCCGCGTGCAGGAAAGTCTTTCAGGAGATGCAAAATGGAGGACCTGAGAGCTGCCTTCATACAATTCTTTTTTTAAAATGATAATATCAGGAATACAGATTGATTCAAATTTTTTTTCCGAATAATCATCCCCGTAGTTATTATGATGTAATTTTATTTTTCACTCTAATAATAAACACTTCTTTATGAAAAATGATTTTGACCATGACGGTATGATAAAAAATATTCAAAATGAAAACAAAGACGACATTCCTATGAAGAAATCACAGATGAACAGGCGCAGATTTGTGGAGCTTACTGCGTCTGCAGCGGCAGCTTTCACCATAGTGCCCAGGCATGTGCTTGGCGGAAAAAATTATGTTGCACCCAGCGATAAAATTACACTGGGTTATATCGGTATAGGCACACAAGGCATACGGGAATTGTTGCCCTTGCTGGCCGTGCCTGAAATACAGGTAATTGCCGTTTGTGATCCTAACAAAAATGCAATTGGTTACAGAGACTGGGGAATAAATTACCTGAAAAATGAGATCCGGAAAATGATTAACAAAAAAGATTGGGAGCCCGGCGGCGATAACACTATTCCTGGCGGAAGAGACAACGGAAAATCAATTGTAGATAGTTATTATGCAAATATTCACCCCGAATTAAACTATAAGGGTTGCGCTGCCTATGAAGATGTGCGTGAATTACTGGATAAAGAAAAAGACCTTGATGCGGTTAAAATAATGACGCCCGATCATTTGCATGGCGTGCTTTGCATGGCTGCTATAAAGAAAGGTAAACATGTGCTGGTACATAAGCCGATTTCGAACCGGTTGACAGAAGGAAAGAAAGTGATTGAAATGGCCCGCAACAGTAATGTAATTACACATTTGATCCCCTGGGATTCAAATGGCTCAATGGATACAGTGATGACATGGATAAATGCAGGAGCTATCGGTACTCTTACAGAAGTGCATAACTGGACCAATCGTCCTGTATGGCCGCAATATCCCGACATTCC